>CAYJMB010000011.1:0-3321 GCA_964371455.1 uncultured archaeon
TTGATAAGGAGACTAAAAGATAAAAGTGCGCACATGTTTCTTGCTGAAATGTCCTGCTGATAAAAACATCTAGAAGCAGGCTGCCTCTATCTCTTTCAGGTTGGCTACAATAGCTTTGGCGAGCTGGCTTATCTGCTGCATCTCAGATTTCATTGCTGCTGTGTCGCCAGCCTGCGCAGCTGCAGCCAATTCCTGAGATTGAACTTTCAGCTGGTCCAGCTGTGCGTCAACCTCGTCTATTGTTGATTTTTGTTCCGGGCAGGTTATTTTCAGCACTGTCAAAGCCTGGCCAACCTTTGCTTCCAATTCCTGAGCTTTTCCCAGCGCATATTGTGAAAGATCTTCCACTATCAGCTGGACATTTTCCTTGTAGATGTCCTTGTTGTCTATAAGATACTGCTTGATTTCCTGGTTTGCCGCCTGCAGCTCTGCTGCGGTGGTGGCAGCTTCCACATCTTCCTTGTAGGCGAGGAGCGCGGTTTCCAGATCTTCCAGATTTGAGATTGTAATGTCCTTTGTTTCCTGGCTCAGCCAGGAAATAGAGGATATGCGGGCTTCGGAATCGTTAAGTTTTGCTATAACTTTGTCAATGCCATTCAGTATCTTTGCCTTTGTTGCAGCGAAAGATTGGGCATGAACTGCAGAAACACTGGAAAGTATGACAAGGCTGATCACAATAACTGCCATCTGCTTCTGTTTTGTTACCTGCATTGATGTCACCCGCTTTCATAAGTCTGCGCTAAATCTTCATTCTCATTCAGAGAAGAGGCAGAGCTGCTTGCACCGCTGATGTCATTTGATACAGAGGAAGCATCGCTTATTGCTGCGCCGGCCTGCTGCTGTTGGGCTGTTGTACCTGTTCCTTCTGTTGTGCCGGTGCCGGTCCTTTCCCTTATTCCGCCGGTCCTCTCCCTTGGCTCTGTAGGCGGAGCTTTGTTAGACGCGCAGCCAGAAACAAGAACCACAAGAAGTATTCCAATCATAAGTGCAGCCATGATCTGGCTTTTCATACAAAATTTATCAACTCCAACATTTATAAGGCTTTGCAGCAATAATTAGCCGGAGACGAGAAAATGGAAAGGAAAACAACAATTGCTTTAACAATGGCTTTTGTGCTTGCCCTGATTGCGCCGGCAATGGCACAAGGCTCCGGGAATGCAACAAATGTGACGGTTAATGTGACATGCATCCAGGACGCAATAGAGAAGCGCGACTCTGCAATTGTCCCCGCTTTCAACGCATTCTCTTCCTCTGTGGTAGCAGCACTGGAAACAAGGAAGACCGAGCTGAAGGCTGCATGGGAAAAGACAAACACAGCCGAGCGCAGACTGGCATTGAGGGACGCGTGGAAGAAGTACAAGAAAGCTGTAACAGACGCCAGAAAGCAGCTGAGGACGGCGAAGAAGACAGCCTGGCAGCAATTTGCCCAGGAAGCCCAAGCATGCAAAGTTTCAGGAGATCCTACCACTGCGAGCGTGGACAACAGCATATGATGCAGAGTTAGGCTAATTTACTTCTAGAATTTAGGAGCACCTAAAACATTTAATAGTTCGGAGTTATAGTTTACGCATGCCTGGCAAACTGATTGTTTTCGAGGGGCTTGACGGCGCTGGCATCACTACGCAGGCTACGCTTCTAAGGAACTACCTTGTTTCTAAAAACAAAGATGCTATACTGACAAAAGAGCCCACTGAAGGGCTTATTGGCGGCATAATAAAGTCGTCTTTGAGGAAGGAGTGGAGTACAGATCCGCTAACGCTGCAGATGCTCTTTGCTGCTGACAGGTCCCACCATCTGAAAACAGAGATAGAGCCTGCGCTGAAAAGAGGAAAAATTGTCATCTGCGACAGGTACATTCTTTCTTCCCTTATGTTTGGCAGCCTGAACATTTCTGTGGGGATACTCAAGCAGCTCAATGCAGAATTCAGAAAACCTAACATGACTTTTATTATCGACACCCATCCAAGGATATGCATAGAACGCATGAAGAAGGCGCGCCATCATGTGGAGCTTTTTGAAGAGGAACAGAAGCTGGAACAGATAAGAAGAAACATGCTATCCCTCAAGAATTTCTTCCCTGACACGCACGTAATAGACGGCAACCGCGCGCCTGAAGAGATATTGAACGATGTAAAGAAGATTGTGGAGAAGAGCTAGGTTTTCTTTAATTTTGCCAGTTTCTGCCAATGTTTTTTCTTGAACCATTGCGAAGATAAGGCACGTATTTCATTTGTAAATTCATGGGCAGCTTGAAGAAATTGCCTGGATGAACTTTCCTGCATTTCTTGCTCTTGCACAAGCATTTTTCCACATGATCAAATCATTATTGATTGCACAATCGCCGACTATTCTCTCCTAACTTATACAAACCGCGATTTCACAAAATCAAAAAACCTCTCTGCATGTTTTTTCGCATTTGTCGCGTCATTTGCCTGCGCAAGCCTTTCCCCGTATTCTGCATCCGTTTTTATGCTTAATAAACTGGAAAGATGCCCGACGCCCCTTTTTATTTCCACGCTATTGGGATCTATACTCAGGAACAATTCTATAGAACCGTTATGATTTTCACCTGCATTCATCAAACCCTTCTTGTCTTTGGCGCGGAATCTGTCTACCACCCTTGTCTTCATAAAATCACCGCTTGAAAACTATAATGCCTTTATTTATATTTTCCATCAGTTTTTCATGTCTTTTTGCTTTAGCACCCTTTTCTGTGAATACGTTAGCTACGTTACCCGCCCTCAGCGGTACAACGAGGTTAAGCTCGTAAAAGTCTTTCATCGCCTTGTTAACAGCCCCATGAGATACGCCTATCAGCTTTGCCAGTTCTCTTTCGCTTGTTATAGTCTCTTCACCAAGCAAGACGCGAAGCGGTTTTATCTTTACCTTTGATGCCAACAGGTTTTCTGCAAAGTCCCTAAATTGCATATAAAAATAGACAATTGAATTCGTGAAACCTTATTTCGCAACGCCCTGCTCGCCCTGCTGCTGGCTTTGACTTTGCTGCGCGCCGATCTTCCTGATTTCCCCGGCTTTGGCACCGAAGTATTCCTCGAAGCGCAGGGTGATGGAGAGCAGCTTGGTGCGGGATTTCTTCTCGATTTTGATGAAGCCAAGCTCCTCAAGCTGCTTTACATATTCATAGGTACGGTTGCCAACAACCTTTACAATGTCTGACTGCTTTATTGGCTCGTGGTAAGCAACAATTGACAGCACTCTCAACAAGCCTCTTGACAAATCAGCGTGCGGCGTGAATGGCGCGACGCTCTCTGCAAACTCCGGCTTGACAACGAGCTTGTATCCCCCTATATCGGAGATGCG
>CAYJMB010000011.1:3421-18515 GCA_964371455.1 uncultured archaeon
CTTCAGTGAAATATAAATCTCCTTGAACATGTCTTCCTGCTCGCAAACAATGATGCCGCGCTGGTCCAGATAGAGCAAGGGCATGAATGTGTCTATGATTTCCCTCCTTTTCCATACAGGCACAAGCTCGGTGAATGTGATCTTTTTTGTCTGCACGATCTTTGTATACATGTTCTTGATTTTCGTTTCAATATCTTCCTTAGGCTTCTCAATCAAGTTTTCTATCGCGCCACGCATGCGCAATTCCTTGGTTTCTTTCTTTTCCTTGAATTCAAATGCCTTGTTAAGGGCTGTAACGAGCTCCATGAGCGTGACCTTTCTCGTTGGCTTTCTTATTGCAGGCGGGGTGAGGAGAGGGACATCTATATTTAATGGCTCGACGTGCTTCTCCTGCATGACTTTCTGTTCCTCTTCTTCCAGCAGCAGCTCGGTCTTCATGCGGAGGAGGATTGCGGCGATGAGAACGAAGCGAGCAGGAATGCGAAAGTCAAATGTTTGCAGGCGGCGCAGATAGCTGAGGAAAGCATCAGTCAGGCCTATCAGGTCAACGTCTTCCGGGTTCAGGCCTTCTTCTGTGACCAACTGGGTGAGAACCTCCTGCCAGTCTGAGCCCAGGACTATGGTCTGGATGACCTTGTCCTCGGTGAGCGCTTCTTTTGCTTTTATTTCGTGGAGTTCTGCTTCTTCTTCGGTGGGTTCTTCTTCAATGACGTTAGTTATTTTTTCTTTTTTGTTCTGATTTTTAAGTTTTGTGTCTACATCTTCTAAACTCTTCATATCATCAGCAGAAACGATATTTTTCTCATCAGTTTCATTAGATGTTTTCTTTTCATCTCTTTTCTTTGGCATCTTCAAACCTTCTTTGCAACAATAACTATGTTTGTTGGAATCTTATCCTTGTAAGAGAGTTCCCTAATGAAATCAATGCTGAACCCATTTTCTATAAGAGTATTCAACAGGAAGTCAAGACGATAATGATAGCAACCAGGAAATGAAAGTTTATTCCCATTAGTCAAAAAGGCTGTTGACGTAACTTTTGCACCATTGTTGAAATATCCATTTTTCTTATTAGTAAAAAAAACGCCCCCTGTTTTTGTTTTTTTATTGATGCAAAATGGGTGTTTTTCTCCTATAATAAGAATGCCGCCCTTCTTCAGAATGCTTCTTGCTTCATGAAATATCTTACCCGCTTTTATTGGAGACGTCTCGATGAGGACAAAGTTCAGAAGCGCGATATCAAATCTGTTGTTGCCCAAAAAATCAAGTGATATTATGTCGGCTTTTTTGTATTTTATCCCCTGATTTTTTCTCGATTCTTCCGCCATTGCGAAGCTCAGCTTGACTGTGTATTTCATAATCATCCCTTTGTCAAATCTATGCCGAACACCCGGCTCACGCCATCCTCCATGGAGACACCGAAGACTTTGTCGGCTTCTGCAATCGTAAAGTCGTTATGCGTTATCACAATAAACTGCACATTCTTTGAATATTTTTTGATGAGATTGGCGGCTTTTCTTGTGTTGGCCTTGTCCAGGGCTGCGTCAATCTCGTCCAGGACGTAGAAAGGCGAGGCATAGTGCTGCATTATGGCAAAGAGGAATGTGAGCGATGCCATTGTTTTCTCGCCGCCGGACATTGAGTCGATATTGAGGATTTTCTTGCCACTGGGATTTGCAGTGATGATAAGGCCGGAATCTATATTTTTCTCTTCTTCAAGCCTGAGCTCGCCTGTACCGCCTGTTAGATCATTGTAAATGCGCGCGAAATTCTGGTTTATGTTGCCGAAGGTTTCCATGAACTTGTCATAGCGCTTGGTTTCTATTTCCAGGACAACTTTAATTACTGCATCTTTTTCTTCGAGCAGCTTGTCCAATTTCTTCTTAAGCTCTTCAAATTCGATGTTTATGGTCTGGAACTCTTCTATGGCTTTCATGTTCACAGGGCCGAGCTTATTGATTTCAATGAGCGAGCTGCGGACACGCTCCTGGAGTTCTTCCGGACTCTGATCAAAGAAACTCGTTATTTCCCTGTAATCTTCGAATTCTATTTTAAGATTGTCCAGATTCGCCTCAAGCCGCGCTTTGTCTATCTTCATCCTGCCGATTTTTCCCTGCAAGATAAGGCGCTCTTCATAAAACTCTTTCCTGCTCTGCCTCATTGCTCCAAGCTCTTGCTCTTCTTTGGCCCGGGCTTCCTGAAGCCTGGCGACTTCCTGGGATTCTTCCTTCTGCTCGCTTCTTGATTTTTCCAACTCATTTTCCAACTTTTCTATCTCGGCAAGGAGCTTCCTGTTTTCATCTTCCAGCTGGGAAACTTCACTGCTGAAGCTGCGCACAGCTTTCTTCTTGTAGAAGCCGCCTATCATTGCCCCGGAAACTTCAACAAGGTCGCCGTCCAAAGTCACGACGCGGAAATTGCGCATGCGCTTGGCGATGTCTATATCTTCTACCACGAGGGTGCTGCCCAGGACGTATTTGATTGCAGGATCATATCGCTTGTCGTATTCTACCAAGTCAATTGCATAACCGATAACGTCCTTATACTTATGCGGCTTCTTCTCATGCGGCTTCATTTTTGCCAGTGGGAGAAACCGGGCACGGCCAGTGCGCTTTTCTTTCAGCGCCTTGATGCAGAACGATGCTGTGTCCTCGTCAGCGACCACTAAATCAGAGGCGCGCCTGCCAATAGCGACTTCCAGGGCGACAGAATACTTTTTGGGTATCTTAACAAGCGAGGCAACAGTGCCATGAACAGCGCTATGACCCATATTCAATACCTCTCTCACAGCAAGATTGCGCTCTGCTGCAGCAGAAATAGATTTCAGCCTCCCCAGCTCACGCTCGTTGAAATCTATCTTGTCTTTTTTTCTAACTATTTCTGTCTGGATAGCATCTATTTTCCGCAAGATCTCTATATTGCGCGATTTTTCAATTATCTGCTCGCTTTTTTTGAGGAGTGCTTTTTCCCTCTTTTCAAGATCTGTGTCCAGAGAGGCAAAATCCTTTTCCATCTTGTCAAAAATTTTTGCGCTTTCTTCAATCTCTTTATTTAACACAGACATTTTTTCCTGCGCCTCGTTCAGGCGCTTTTTAACCAGAGAAGCTTTGGCTTTTTTTAGTTCAGATCCAAATTTAATGTACTTTTCAGCATTTTCTTTTTCTTCCTTTAGCCTGGACACAAGACGCTGCTTTTCCGCGACAACTATCATGTTCTCACGAACACGCAACTCAACTTTTTCCAATTCGCCCGTTGCTTTTGCCTTTTTTTCATTGAAGTCCGCAATGCCTGAGATTTCGTCTATGATTTCCTTCCTCTCCGCGGGAGACATTTCTATGATACGCGTGACATCGCCCTGCATAATAATATTATATCCGTCCGGAGACAGGCCCGCATGCGACAGAATATCAAGAATCTTTGTGCGTGTAACAGTGTGACCATTCAGCTTGTAGACGGAAATCCCTGAGCGGGTGATGCGGCGCGTGATCTTGATCTCCTTATCTTCCAGCGGAATCCTGCTGTCACTATTGTCAAGGTAAATAGAAACCTCGCAATACTCAGCAGGCTTGCGGTTGCGGCCACCGTTGAACAGCAAGTTCTGCAATTTCTGCGCTCTTATGGCGCGGGCGCTTGTGACACCTAATACAAAGGTGAGAGCGTCGAGCAAATTTGACTTGCCCGATCCATTTGGGCCTGCTATGCAATTGAAGCCTGATGGGAAAGGGATTGTAACCCTGTTCGCAAACGATTTGAAGCCCTGCATCGTGATTCTGTCGAGACGCACCATTATCTGTCACCTTTCCTTTTGTTATGTTTTTTGTAATCATCATACAGCTTTTGTATCACTGATTCGTAAGTGTCAGACATGCTGCCTAACTCAAGTAGCTTTTTCCTGAGCTCTTTCGAGATGCGGATTGTGGTATCCTCTGACATATTCATTGTATACATTGCGTAAGTAGTATATAAAGCAGACCCAGGCGCGGAGAAGTGAAAAGTGGTCCAAGAAATAAAATTGAGAGTAATTATCGCTGCTCTTCAACTTCCAATGGCATTTCTAAATCGCTTTCATGGCCAAGCTCTTTCAGGAAATCTGTTGTGCCCATGTCCTTTCTGCCGCCGGTGTATGGGAGCTTCTCTTCGAGCTTCTTTCTAAAGGACTCATCTTTGCTAGCTTTGACAATGAGCTTGTCTATGAGATGAGGAAACATCTTGCCAAGCTTCTGCAGGCGATAGTTTGCTTTTATCTCAGGGCCTATAATATCCCACAAGTCGTTGTCGTACTTTTTCATAAATTTCTCACTGACGTCGTTCTTGTCAAGGGCCTCTGCTACAACCATTGCCGCAACCTTTCCTGATATCATTGCATTGCCCACACCTTCGCCGCTAAGCGGGTCAATGAGGCTTGCTGCATCGCCCAGCAGCAGAAAGCCAGGACCGTAACATTTTCTGTGGTAGCTGGCTATTGGAAGATTCCAGCCTTTAATTTCGCCTTCCAGCTTTGCATCCTTGAACCGCTCCTTAAAAAGGGGATTTGATTCTATTTCTCTTATCTGGGCTTCAACAAGGTTAACTTTTTTGTCGCTCATGTCCTTGATGATCATACCCAGGCCGACGTTGGCTTCGCCATCCGGAAGAGGAAATATCCAGAAATAGCCGGGGATGAGGCTCTTGATGAGATGTATTTCTATGCGATCGTCAAGAGCTTTGACATTTTTATAATAAGCTCTTGTCGCAGCAATAAAATGCTGCGACGGGTTTTTTGCAAGATTAAATTTTCTTGCAACAATGCTATGTGCGCCATCCGCAGCCAGGAGGATTTTTGCACGTATAGTCTCCTGTTTGTCTTCCTCGTTTGTACCAATGATGCCTGCTGCTTTTCCATTTTCTATTAAGATATCATTAACAGCAAAAACTCTGAACTGCGTTACTTTTTCTGCACATTCAAAGAGATAATTATCGAATACCATTCTTTTATGAACATAACCCGGGGCTGGCTTGTCCCTCTGTTCGACATCAATTTTCACAACAGTGCCATTGGGAGAGCTCAAGGTTATGCCATAAATTTTTTGCCCAGGAAGCTTGGTGTAGCCTTCATAAATGCCCAGCTCTTTCATGATTTCTGCTGCTTTCCTGCCCTGTGCGTCGCCGCAGATTTTGTCGCGGGGAAAGCGTGCTTTATCTACGAGAAGAACATCTTTGCCTGCTTTGGCAAGAAACATGGCTGCAATGCTGCCAGCAGGACCTGCTCCTATAACAATTGCATCATAAACATGAGCCTGATTCATTCTCGGATTTAATATACGCACATTTAAAAAGGTTTAGCTCATGCCAGTAAATTTAAACTATTTCTTACAACTTCTAATCTATGAAAATCATTGCGCGAGGTGCTGAGGCTGTGCTGTATGTTTCAGAAGACGGGGTATTGGTAAAAGAACGAATCAAGAAAGGGTACAGGCTTGGTGCTATTGATGACAATTTGCGCAGAAAAAGAACCAGAACCGAGTCACGGCTCCTCAGAGAGGCACGCCGGGCGGGCGCTAATACACCGCAGATCCATGAAGAAGAGGCATATTCAATAAAAATGGAATTTCTTAAAGGAGAAAAAATCAAAGATATATTGAATGAAAAGAATATGACAATGCTTTGTACTGAAATAGGCGAATCTGTAGGAAAACTGCATTCTTTTCATATCATTCACGGCGATCTGACAACGAGCAACATGATATTTTTAAGCGGTAAAGTATTTTTTGTTGATTTTGGTTTGGGATATCAAAGTCACAGAATTGAAGACAAGGCAGTGGACCTTCATCTGCTCAGACAGGCTCTTGAGTCGACACACTTTTCTGTGGCTGGAAAAGCATGGAAGATAATTTTAAAAGCATACGAGCGCAACAACAGTGATGCTGACAAAGTCCTGAGGACCCTGCATGCGATAGAAAAACGGGGAAGATATGCGAAAAGAGATTAGGGTGAAGAAATGGAAATAATTGCAAAATATCCAGATCCTATAAGAGAAGACTTAAAGAGGGCGAAGAATTGGGAGTTGTTTGAGAGGTAATAATCATGGCACGCATGCATTCCAGAAAACACGGGAGGAGCAGGTCGCACAAACCTCTTAAGAAAAAGCCTGTCTGGCTGATGTACGAGAAGAATGAGATAGAGAGCCTCGTAGCCAAGCTCGCCAAAGATGGCAAGACCAATGCAGAAATAGGCATTATTCTCAGAGACCAGTACGGCGTGCCGGATGTCCGTGCCCTTGGCCTGAGGATCTTACGGGTTACTGAGAAGCATGTAACAAAAGATGTTCCTGAAGACATGTACAATTTAATCAAACAGGCTGTGAATCTGCACAAACACCTGCAGGAAAACAGGAAAGATGCGAAGGCCATTCATGGTTTGGAGCTTCTGGAGAGCAAAGTCCGCCGGCTTGGCAAGTACTATGTGCGCAAGGGCAGGCTCCCCGCAGGCTGGAAGTACAACATAGAGAAGGCGAAACTGATTGTGAAGTAAGTGAGATAGCGGCGTAGACCCCAAACAAAAAGACAGATTTTTAATCAATCCATTTTTATTCTTTCTTCCTATCAGTTATCTATGATTGATGAGCATATACCAACCAAAAAGCAGATAACAGACTACTACACTTCTGACTTCATCACGCAGCAGCTCTTGCACAATTCCAGGAACAGGGAGGTAGCTGCTGCATTCCCGGATGGCATATATGACAAGAGGCCCAATGTCTTACAATATCCTTCAGATGTCGCGCAGATGGTGAAAAAGGGCATAACGAGTTTTCATTTTTCTGTGGAGCGGTGGAGCAATCCTATGGGACTTTCAGCAGAAAATTATGATGCGCTGAGAACAGGCTGGGATTTTGTCATAGACATTGATTCAAAATTGGGACTTGAAGAAGCGAAGGAGGCTGCCTTGCTGATTATAAATGTACTAAAAAAGTATGGCATAAAAAATGCACACATCAAATTCTCTGGAAGACGAGGGTTCCACATCGTCATGCCATGGGAGATGTTTCCGAAGGAGATGGACTACAAGCCTCTAGCTACGAGGTATCCGGAAATCCCACGCATTCTTGCACAATTCATAAGAAAGAGTATTGCCAAAGACCTGCTGGATATCCTGATTCATTCTGCTAATGCACAGCAGCTTTTTGAAACAGTTGAAGATGCATCCCAGATAAACCCGTTCTCGCTGATAGAAGTGGAGAAAGACTGGGGAAACAGGCACATGTTTCGCGCGCCCTTTTCATTGAATGAAAAGACATGGCTTGTTTCTGTTCCTGTAAAAGATATGGATGCTTTCAAAAAAGAGGATGCCACAATGGAATGCGCCCTCAAGCAGGAGGCAGAGGAATTTTTCAAAGGAGAAGAAAATGAAGCTGTAAACCTTCTGACGGAAGCTGTGGACCTATACGCAACCATGAAGAAAGAAGAGCCTGTGAAGAGAAAAGCAATAAGATGGGAAAGAAAAATAGGCGAAGAACATTTCCCGCCTTGCATAAAGTTCGTTCTTGCAGGGCTGACAGACGGGAAAAAAAGAAGCATATTTACGCTCATGAATTTCCTGCGCATGATGAACTGGAGCCAAGAGGAGATAGAGCAGAAAATTCTGGAATGGAACCAGAAGAACAGTCCGGCTTTGCCCATGAGCATTGTGCTGGGGCAGCTGCGCTACCATGAAAGAAGGGAATCCATTCCTCCTGCAAACTGCGATACTGGAATGTATTATATTGACATTGGCATATGCAGGCCTGATACTACATGCAAGGGCGGAACCAACAAGATCACAGTGAAGAATCCTGTCAATTATCCATACAGGAAGATGAAATTTGCAAAAAAGAGCAGGCCGCCACTGCGCGGGTTCTCCTGCGGAGTCTGCAGCAAGGAATTCAGGTCATCTCAGGCCTTGGAAATACACAAAGGCAGGTACCATTAATTATGTTTGAGAACAGGATTTCAATTCACGCATTTGACGAGAGAGTGTAGTTGGCGTAATAGTTTTCGTTTTGGCCAAAAATCTGTTAAAGCTGCAAAATTTATTCATCACCATTTCCTCTATCAGGGGAACAGACCATTTTTTCCCCAGAACATGCGCAGAGCTTATCACAGAACAGGGCATACAACCACTATCATTTATGATACTGACTGGTCCAGGAATAAAAGAAGAGATACGCACGCCGGAAGAGGTATTAAATGACATTTTGAGGAACTCGGCGATGCGTTAATGGAAAAGATGGCAGGGAACCATGAACTGCACGAGCAGATGGATGCGCTGATGGGGGCGAGGGCTCGGCAAGCCTGAGGCAGATGCATATCGTAATGGGCCAGAATTGGCTTGGCTGCAATGCAGGGACGATGAGCGGAGGCATGGCACCTCTGATGATGAGGATGATGGGCAGTTATTATCCTGCATACTATGGCGGCTTTGACGCTGTTCTGGTGGTTGCTGTTATTGTGAAACAACCACGCTTTGGAAATTTTAGAGACGAGATCAGCGTGATTGTGGTAAAGAAGCAACTTTCCGGGGAGCTGGACGGAACTGTTGTGCTTGATATCAAGCCTTATTGGCCGCAATATGACAAAGTTACGGAGCACAGAACACCCAAATGGGTGAACAGGCCAGAATTCTGATCTTGCAACCTAATTTACAAAACGAAAGTAACCTATATACATCATAAAACAAAATAGTTACGCATGGTAAAACTCAAGAAAGAGCTGTCTTTGTTTACAGCCACACTATACGGCGTGGGCATAATCCTGGGCGCAGGAATTTATGTCCTGATAGGTCAGGCAGCTGCAATAGCAGGCACTGCGATGTGGATTTCGTTTGCTGTGGCAGCAATAATAGCCACCTTCACCGGCCTGAGCTATGCAGAACTTGCGGGCATGTTTCCCAAAGATGCGGCTGAATATGTTTACACAAAGCGCGCGTTCGGGAAGAGCTGGCTGGCTTTCCTTGTTCAGTGGATCATGGTTTTCACGCTGCTTGTGAGCGCGTCCACTGTTGCGCTGGGATTCGGCGGCTACTTCTCTTTTATTTTCGGTACAGCGCCTATCATGGCTGCTGCAGGTTTGCTTGTAGTCCTGTCTGCAATAAACTATATCGGAATAAAGGAATCTGCGCGGTTCAACATACTTTCAACAATCGTAGAGGCTTCTGGCCTTGCCCTGGTCATTATAGTCGGGATGTTCTTCATCGGACGCAGCCCGGTAGATTATTTTGCTGTTACTGCCGGACTCGGAAGCATACTATCAGCAACCGCACTGATATTTTTTGCATATCTGGGCTTTGAGGAGCTAGTAAATTTATCAGAAGAAACAAAGAATGCCACCAGAGTCATACCAAAGGCGCTTGTGATTTCCCTGGCGATATCAACCGTGCTCTATATTCTTGTCGCGTTATCATCGCTGAGCATAATAGGAGCTGATAGGCTGGCAGCATCGCAGGCACCGCTGACAGAGGTTGTTTCAGCCGCGATTCCGCAAGCAGGATTGCTCATGTCATTGATAGCACTATTCGCCACAGCCAATACCGTACTTGTGATCCTCATCGTTGTCTCCCGCATGCTTTATGGATTGTCCTGTAATAACACACTTCCCGGGCTGTGCAACAGAGTGGGAAGAAGGGGAACACCTTATGTCGCTGTGTTCACGGTCATGCTGTTCGCACTGGCATTCCTGCTGATTGGGGGGATAAAAACAATAGCCCTGCTGACTGATGTGGGCATCTTCATTGTTTATCTGTTTGTGAATGCAGCACTCATATGGCTCAGATACAAAAAACCAAAGGCAAAGAGAACATTCAGGTCTCCTGTCAATGTCGGGAAATTCCCTGTTCTCGCCTTTCTCGGGATTCTGAGCGCCGGGCTCATGCTGCTGCACTTTGAGCCTGTGCTGATCCTGTACGAAGTCGTTGTAGCAGTTGCCGGCGCGGTCTTTTACAAACTGTTCACGCGAGTGACGGACATAGAAAAGCGCGAGAAGCTTTATGCCAGGCTGTTCAGAAAGTCTGAGTTCACATCAAAACAAAAGTATTTAATGCAAACAATAATAAAATATCCTATGAGAGTTTCTTCTATTATGGTCAAGCGCGTAAGGATAGTCAGGCCCGAAGATACTGTGAAGAAAGCTGTTGCTGTCATGAACAAGAGCAGCATAGGAAGTGTTGTGGCAGTGGACAAAGGAAAGGCTATTGGCATAATAACAGAGAGGGATATTCTGAAGCGCGTTGTGGCAAAAGGCAGGAATGCGGCGCGCGTGAAGTGCAGGAGCATCATGAGCAGGCCGGTCGTGACCATAGAAGAAGATGACAGCGTTGTTAATGCGATCAACACCATGGCCAAAAAAGGCATCAAAAAACTTGTCGTAACAAGGGAGGGCAAGCTTGCCGGCATTGTGACTGCGACTGACATCATGAAGAGCGGCGAGAAGATAGAGTATGCTGCGCTGAAGAAGCTGGCTGAATTTTTCCCTGTTTACGAACCAAGAAGAGTTGCGCATGCCGGCTGATTTTTCAAAAATTACAAGCTTCTGCTAACATTGTTACTTTTAATATTTTCCCCCTATATCTCAATCATGCTGACCTTTGAGATGATACGCGAGCTCGAGCGCCAGGAGAAGGCAAACAAAAAACTGCAGAAGCTTCCTGATAATCTCCTAGATGAGCTCCGAGACTATATTAAAAGAAAGGAGGGCATGCCTGAAAAATCCAGTGCTGATATACTTGAGCTGGAAAACGTGAAGACGACGCTAAAGAGGTTCTTTGAGCTGCGCGAGGGTAAAATAATGGATACGGCCCTGACATCAGCCAGGACAGGCCTGCCACCAGAGCACCTCACAAAAGACGAGCAGCCCGTTTTCTACAGCATTGTTGATTCTATAAAAGCCCATCGCGAGCTGTTCTTTTCAGAGATAAACAAAGATCCACGGCTGAAAGCGCCTGAGAAGCAGGAGCAAATAAAAGAGCGGATAATATACAGGGTAAAGAAAGAGATGCAGGAATTTGTAGGCCCTGACATGAAAACATACCATCTCGTGCGCGGAGAAATCGTGAATCTGCCAAAGCCTTTAAATGATTTATTATTGAAAGAAGGAGTTATAGAAGAGATAAGGGAGTAGTTCTTTGGGTTTGTGTTACGTCATTAACATTAACAATAGAAACTGCACGGTGAATAACATGGAGATGCCAAAAAAACAGAAGAAGTACTGCCCTTTTTGCAAGAAACATACTGAACACACAATAGAAGAGGCCAAGAGAAGGGCCAGAAGACAGGATACCAAGAGCCAGCGCAGATTTCTGAGAAAGCTCAAAGGCTATGGCTCTTTTCCTAAGGAAAATCCCAAGGGCAGGGAGAAACCCACAAGGAAACTGGACCTTCGGTACAAATGCTCCGCCTGTGGGAAAAGACACAGTATTGGCAAAGGGTTTAGGGTAAAAAAGTTTGAGCTCAAAAAGGAGTAGCTTTACAAAATGGTGACTCTATGGTGCTGGAATTTATTTTCAATCCGCTTCTCAGCCTGCAGTCAGCACTGGCTGTCCTTATTTTTTCTGCAATCATACTTATCATTATGAATGTCTTTTATAAAATCCTGATAAACCAGAATGCGGCCAAGGCGATAAAGGACAGACAAAAGGACATAAGCAAAAGAATCCAGACTGAGCGCAAATCAGGCAATACGGACAAGATGAACGCACTGATGAAAGAGTCACTGCAGGAAAACAGCAAACTCATGCGCATGACGCTGAAACCCATGATAATTTCGTTTATTATTGTAATAATTTTTCTGCCATGGCTGAACGATGTTTACGGCGATAGATTCGGACAGATGAGCGATAGCAGAGGGACTGTGAGGCTGAATAATGCAGATTACGCTTTCACAATCAACAATAATGACATCAACGTAGAAGGGGCTGCTACGTACAACGGCAAATGCGATGCCCAGTGTGTTGCTGTCAGTGGCAATGCATATGAGATCACCAGAGAAGGCGGCAAAGTAAAATTCGCGCCCATTGTTGCATCGCTGCCATTTGCATTGCCGCTGCTGGGGTACACAGCAGGCTGGCTGGGATGGTACATCGTCGTTTCCATACCGCTTGTGATAATTATAAGAAAGCTCATGAAAATTTATGTGTGAGAATAGATGGCACTTGTAGTTTTGAGGCAGGAGGAACAAGAGGATTGTTGGAACAGACGGCAACAATATGATGAGAAGACAATAAGGCAAATGCTGAACAGGAAAAAAGGAACTTTTCTTTGCAGCGCTGTTTTCAGCCCTGAAGACAAGGCGGTAATTGGAGAATTTTCTGTGCCAAAAAAAAGACGCAGAGGCTTCTTCAGTGTCGGCGAATTCCACTACCTTCAAAGCTGCAATGAGGGAACTTCATTGCTTATAGGTTCCTTGGCAAAATATGGAGACCCGCAAATTACCAGATATATGACGTATGAAGGTTTTCTCGCTGCACGCGATTCTGGAACGTTCCGCGTTGCTAAGATAGACGATTTTTATTTCAGGAAACCATGCAGAATTGGCGATACTTTTCGTATTCGGCTTCGTCTGGAAGATTTTAGGAAATCCAACAGCACGCTGTATGCCACTGTTTCTATCGGTGGTTATGTCGAGGGTCAACTTCTATACACAGCTCTTTTGCCAGATAAATGACTTTAATATCTTCCTAATCTAGATTTCTTATGCTGTCAGAATTTCTCATCAGATCAGAAGAGATCCCGCAGTTCGGCGAATACCCTGGAGCAAGGCCTGTAGAGAAGCTCATCAAAAACGGTTTCATCGTCTTGGACAAATGGGCAGGCCCAACAAGCCATGATGTTTCTGCACAGGTTAAAAAATTCTTTGGCTTGAAGAAGGTTGCGCATGCAGGAACGCTTGACCCCCATGTCACTGGAGTGCTTCCGGTTCTCCTGGAAAACGCTGTCAAGGTCATGCCGGCACTCCAGAAGCAGGACAAAGAATATGTCGGCATCATGAAACTGCATAAGGATGTTGAAGATGAAAAATTGCGTGATGCCGTCAAAAAATCTGTCGGCAGGATAACACAACTGCCTCCTGTCCGATCAGCTGTTGCACGCAGGGAAAGACAGAGAGAGGTTTATTATTTTGATGTCCTGGAAAAAAACGATAGAGATGTTCTATTCAGAACAGCTGTTGAAGCAGGCACATATATACGCGTCATATGCCATCAAATCGGCAAAGAAATAGGCGGCGCACATATGGCGGAGCTGCGCAGGACAAGGGCAGGAACGTTTGATGAGAGCCGGGCAGTGAAAATGCAGGATTTTGTGGACGCTTATGCAGACTGGAAGGAAAATGGCAGCGGAAAAATCAGGGAATTTATTCTTCCTGTTGAAGAAGCTATTGAGCACCTGAAGAAAATCATCATAAAAGACAGCGCTGTCTACTCTGTATCTCAGGGCTCGCCACTCTACAGCCAGGGGATATCGAGGGTGCAGAAAAATATTGAGCCAGGGGAACTGGTTGCTATTGTGACACTGAAGGGCGAATTGGTCGCATTGTCAAAAACTGCAATGAGAACAGAAGAAATGATGAAGAAAAAAGGCATAGCGGCAAAGACAGACAGAGTGATAATAGAGAAAGGGCTGTACCCCAAGATGAAATAATTGCGTGCGCATTACGAATACAAGTCGCGAGCTTTTATGCCCAACTTTTTATCAAATACGGCAAGAAAACCGCCGCATTGATGCGGCGGATGAATTGCCGCCTTTTTTCCCATTCAGAGACAGCATTGATCTTGCAGGAGTTTCTGGGGTGACATGTGCTGTATTTCCTCTAGGCTCGAATAAGGATGAGGAAATTATCCAAGCTGGAAATGAATATGGACTGTCCTTATTAAGCTAAGTAGCATAAATTGAGTTATATTTTCTCAGAAATTTTTTTGCTGCTGTTTTCAAGGCTGGTAAATCGTCATGGCATCGGTTGACAGCGATGGCAGAATGCATGCGCTTGTTGACGAGGCATTCCGTGGGCGACAAGATTTGAGAGATGCTTGCGGAACTCTATGTTGCGTCGTCGCTTGAAGCAATTCCAGACTATGCTTTTGCGAGGCCGGAAGAGCGTGACGAAGCAGTTGACGCGCTTTGTGTAGCCGAGCGTTCTAATGAATATTTCTTTTCCTTCAGGAGTCCATGAACGCTCTGTGAATGGCAGCAAATCATTCCATTTCTCGTCCTCAAACGCAATGGCTATTCTTTTTTTAAAAGGGCAGACGAAATGCGCTTGTAACGCCGTATTTCGGCCCTTTTGCGATAGTTCTTTTTTATCGAACCTTTGGCGCGCAGTTTTGGCTGCTTGAGCGTCAAGCCAAGATCGAGCAGCGCGCGCCGGACTCCGGTATAGTGAAGTTCAACTCCTTCCTTTTTCAGCTCGCGCGAAATATCGCGCAGAACCCATCTGCCTTTCAGGTAGCCAAAAGTTTGCGGGTCTTTCTTCATCATTTCTTTTATGAATTTCTTCGCTTCGTTTTTCTTTGTACCTTTTCTCCCTGTCTGTTTTTTAACTTTCAGCCCGTCAGTAACGTTTTTGTTGAATTTTCTACACCACATGAAAACCTGCTTTTTTGTGACGCCAAATTTCTTCCCAACTTCGGCAGACGACTTGCCCTCACTGCGCATCAGGATTCCAATAGCTGCCGTATATTCTCTTTTGTACACCTTGTTCATTAACATAAAAATATTACCGATGATATATCCCTATGCTCTCCAAGCAACTGCTGGGCGTCATCGCATGCCCCAAGTGCAGGGGCTATCTTGAGTACAGGAAAGATCTTTTTTGTCGTAAATGCAGGCTTCGGTTCAGGGCAGAAGACGACATACCAAATATGCTACTGGAAGAGGCGGAGACGTTCTAATCCAAGGATCACAATTATCTTTTTAAGATTGTTCTCCTTATTTCAGTTAACGTATGCCGGGATCGCGTAACATGGTAACTGTATGTCCCAAAAGAAATTTTGATGGATATTATGTCAGGAAATCGCGCAAGCCTGGAAAGCTTGTGTCCTTCGGGACGTGGGGGTTCAAAAACAAATCCCTTTTCTTAAAAGAAAAGGTCTTTGT
>CAYJMB010000012.1:0-17445 GCA_964371455.1 uncultured archaeon
TGCCGACCTGAAACTCGGAAGAAACAAATTACTGAACCTGATCAGATATGTTGCTCAGAGATGACTAGAAGTAGACAGTGTCGACAAAAAATTAACTATATAAATAATCAAGTGCAATAAAATACAAGAAAAGTGGTGCACAATGCCAACTGATTTCACAGCGATATTTTCCGGCGCGCAGGCGCTGAGCTTCTATGGATTTCTGCTTCCGTGGCTGTTCACGTTTGCGATTGTCTATGGGCTTCTGATGAAGGCTAACCTGTTTGGGACAGGTACACATAACAGGCAGGTTAACATCGCGCTTGCATTTGTTATCGCGTTCTTTGTGACAGGCCTGGGAGGGCCGCAGCTGGCAGCGTTCTTTGTGAACTTCTTCGGCGGGACTTCGGTGTTCCTCGCAGGCATACTGGTATTCATTTTATTCGTCACTCTGCTAGGCACCAAGAAGACGTATCATACAGGCATAGTAGGCTTTCTCGTTATACTTGTTATAGCAGTTGTCCTATTCCTGACAAGCACCGGTACGTTCTCTGGATTCCTGTTCATAGATTCCGCAACAGCATCGCTGCTCTTCTGGCTTGTTGTTATCATAGCTGCAGCATACATGATAACGAAAGAGCAGCCAGCTGCAAAAGAAGAGAAAAAAGGTGAATAGTTTCTTTATCTTTTAATGCTAATAATTACACTATGATTTCAGAATTCAGGTTAAAGATTATTCTTCTACTTCTTATTCTTACAATAACTTTCTTTGGAACATGTGGAACATTGGTTGCAATTCCTGTTTTTGTAATTATGGTGCTTGTGGTTTCTGTCTTTGGTATGACATTTTTGGGATCTTTTTGGGCTCCTACTCCTGACAAAGTTATGGGTCTGGTGATAAAAGAGAGCAAGCCTAAAAAAGGGTGGCGGCCAAAGAAACAGAAGCCCGTGTTGTTGGAATAGAGATCGATTTGCTCAAATGTCTGCTGAGTATAGGTAAAATAAAATGGAGCCGCATTACTAATGCTACAATACGCAGAGAGAATTTTTCAAAGCTGACATATCAGATGCAGACATAGTATACCTCTATCGTTATAAGTTACGTAACAAAGTGCAAAGAACTCCGTCTCATAAAAGAACTTAAAAAAGAGAAAGTATACATATATAGAGTATAAATATCAAGGTGCAAAAAATGCCTGACCCTTTTACTGTACTGGTGGCCAACTTAAATGCCATGGGATTTTTCGGATTCCTGCTGCCGTTCGTGTTCACTTTTGCTGTTGTTTTTGGATTGCTGTGGAAATCAAAATGGGTTGAGAACCAGCGCATAAACGGCGTAATCGCGCTGGTCGTTGGGTTCTTTGTCATCGGCTTTGGCGGACCTGCTCTTGCGAATTTCTTTGTAAATCTCTTCGGCCTTGCTACGCTGGTGTTAGCTGCGCTGCTTGTCGTGGTGCTGTTCATAGCCATGTCTGGCGGAGATGTGAGCAAGGTCCTCGCAAACAAAGGGACGTACGCAGTGCTCGCCGGAATAGGGATAATAATATTCTGGATAGCGCTCGGGAGCTTTGGCGTGCGCGTGAGCGATTCTGTTACAGGCATAATATTCGTGATCATCCTGCTTGCAATAGGAATTGTCTTCGTTACAAAAGGTAGCTGAATGGTTGTTGCAGACACTAAGCGCTTGTCATAAAATCGAGTTTCACGAAGTTCCGAGCAGAGCGAAATGAACTCGGAAATTAATTTTATCACAGTCTGATTTCTTTGTCTAGCCATGGAATTTTTTTGTGTTTACGCCTCCAGAAAACATCTTCCCAGATGTAATGAACTGCCAGCATAGAGTAATTGCCGTACTGCTTCTGGATATCGTCCCGTATCCTGCTGACTGGCACCAAAGGCTTGTTGTAGAAAAGACGGGAGTATATCTTTTGCTGCCAAGGTGCTATATGATCGAAAATATCGTAGTGATGGTAGGCCTCAAACAGAAGGATGCGCGCAGTTTCAGGCCCTACACCATAAAGTGTCATCAATTCCTTCTTGGCTGATGCTGCATCCATATTTCTTAGCTTCAGCTCATCTATTTTCGCCTCTGCAAAGTCCTGCGATAGGCGTTTGATGAATTTGGCGCGGTAACCGATTTTGAGATCACGCAATTCCTGCTCTGAAACATCTGCCAGAAACTCAGGGAGCCATATTGCATAGAGTTCTTTTCCGTCGAACTTCAGCTTTGTGCCATACATGCCTAAAAGAGCGTCCAGCATCTGCTGACTTCTGCGAACTGTGGCATTCTGCAAAACTATTGAGATGACCAGAAGTTCGTACAGATTAAACTGGCCTGCGTTCCGCATGCCCATCCATTTTCTGAAAACAGGATAAAAACGCTTGTCCTTTTTTGCTAACTCATTGAATTCCTTCATGTTTGCATTCAGCTCAAAGCGCCACATGATTTCCTGCTTTATCTGCTCCAGTTCTGCAGCGCCAACACTTTTATGGGAATAAACAGAAACTTTCAGCTCCGGCTTTGTAACAACTCCTCTGTTTTCTATCTTCAGCCCGTATAATTTCTTGCTCAGCCTTAATGTTTGCCAGTATATTCCCGGCACCCAGTCGGCGAGCTTCAGATTATTCGGAAAATGGGAAGGCTTGTGAAATGTGCCGTCAAAATGAAACGGAGAAGTGGGATGAAGAAAGAATGCTGTTCTGTTTCCGAGAGAATGCAACTTCATAGAAGAGTTATTGTCCACTAATTATAAATCGTTCATAAACTTTCGTAAACAAGCTTTCTTGTTGCATAGTGCGGTGGGCTGTTTGTTGCGGCGTCTTCAACTTTTCTATACTCAAAGACATTAATATTCGTACAATTAATGTCTTTGGTATATCTGAAGGACATTATAATATGTCTGAAAACTTATGTCCTTCAGTATATATGCTCTACCACCAACAATTACCGTGTCAGCACCTGTCGAGACCTTGTAAACGTCAACACGATGCAGATGCCGCTTTACAATAATTAATGTATATGATTGGCCCATAGAAAAGATATACTTGAACTTTGCTTAAGCAAAGCTCTTGGGCTCCTGCTTGGATTTCATCTCGTTGATCATAGCTGAGAGCGATTCAATATTTCTTGTCAGGCTGGGCAGCATCTGCTTGAATGCGCGCTCCAGGCCGCCCACGCGCGCGTCCAGGTCATCAAGATGGTCTGAGAGCTCTCCTAGCCGGGCTTCAAGCTCATTTGATGGAGACTCTTTTCTCGTTGCGTCGATGCGCTCCTCAAAGACCTTCATGTCTGCCCGCAGCCTTTCTAGGTCTTCTTCTACGCGTGCCAGCTCGTCCTGGAAGTGCTGCCATTTTTCTTCAACAATGCCTTCAACAAGCTCTTCAACAGGTTGTTGCTGCCCTGTAGAGAACTGGGGAAGATCCTGAAACTGCTGGGGCTCTTCAAACTGCGGCTGCTGTTCCTGACCTGCAAAAATATCTTCTGTGCCCATGTTTTCAAAAGACTCGTTGGAAATTTCCTCGCCAAAATCGTAGCCAAAATCCTGCTGCTGGTCTTGCTCCTGCAGAGGAGGCGCTTTCCTTGCAGGCTTCTCTTCGCTCACGCCGGACTTGACTGCTGAGAGCATGGCCCTTTCTATTTCGTTGTAGGAATAGCCTTTGGATTTCAGAGCTTTGATTATATCCTTGTCGCTCATGCCTCGCTTTGTCATTGCATTTATTTCTTCAGTGGGAATGGCTTTTGCTTCCTGTCTTTTGTGGAAAAACACGTTATCCCTCCATAGCTATGACGTCCTCTGTCTGAGGAGACAGCAGGTCCAGCATTCTTTCTATTTCCTTTATGTCGCGCTTGCGCGCAAAATTGTTTATCTGCTTATTTATCTTGTCCAGCGTGTTTTTTAATGTTATCATTTCCTCATTCAGGCGCTTTACAGACTCGTCCAGCTCTGTAAAATGCAGGTGCGTCTTCTTTGCCTTGTCCAGAGAGCTGTCTTCAAGCGAGGACATGCGCGTCTCAAGAGCGTCCATCTTCTGCTCCAGGACCCGCAGGCGCCTTGTGTCCTCGTTGCTGCGGCGCACAAGCTCAGAAATTATGACCTGGTAGTTTGTCTCTTTTACCATATCTATTGTTTTGTTTCAGGGACTTATTAAGATTTTGATGAACGCGGACAAAGAATAGCTTTCTTAATAGATGAGATATTTACTTATTTCTTTAGAATACAGACACAAGTACATTTGTATCGGGCACTATTGCGTAGACTATTAACGCCTTCTTCTTATATCACGAACAGCTTTGTCCACTTTCTTCTCGGTTATGCCTTTTTCCCTGCCAAATTTTCTCAGATTGCTTATTGCTTTATCGAAGTCTTCCCATTTAGGCGGTTCCAATTTCTTGAGAATTATTGTATCTTCCATGCCGACAACAGCAAATTTAGAGCCTTCTTCCAAATTCATGCGATCTCTCAATTCCTGAGGTATCACTACTTGCCCACGACTCGACATTTTTGTTACATCGAATTCCTTTTCCATATTTATCACCTGTATATATTCTTACTAGTAAGATTTATATACTTATCTTATTTATATATTTTTGGAACCCTGTTCGGTCCCTCAAAAACAACAAATAAATAATTACGAGTGGAATACAGATCATGGTCTGGGAATATGAGTACGATGAGGACAGCCAGAAGATGCGCATCAGCACTGTGGGCGCGATATTTGATTCGTCATTGGAAGACTATGACGTGGCGATGGCTGCGACTATTGACAAGCTGCTTGAGCTGAAAAGAGTGGCGCGCATCGTGCTGGCAGGCACGCGCGAGTACGAGTATGATTTCCCTGAGTCCAAGATGCTGCTGGAGATAGCGCTGGCTCTTGAGAAGATCGTGAACAGAAGGATCATTACGCTGAAAAATATCATCATTGGAGGGTGCGAAACAGAGGCGCCGCAGCGATTTGAATTTCTCAGGAACCTCGCGAATGACATCCGCTATGATCCCATAGAGGCTTACAAGAATCTGCTCAGGGAGATTAGAAAGGTAAATGTCAGATGGGAGCGCAGCCAGGGCGTGGAGAAGACATGCAATGCACACTATCTGGAAAATGCGCTGCTCCCTATGCAGCAGATCCTTGAGGAAACAAAGCTCATACAGCTGGCGAGGCCATTGCTGGCTGAACACAAAAACAGGTCGCTTTACAGGAGGCTGTTTCATCCCACAATCCGGCCAAACTTTATTTATACGCGCTATGTCTCACTGCCTCCAGCAAATGCAGAGCTTATCGAACGCTATTCTGTAGAGGACACATACATAGAGATCTACAAGATTCCCGGCAAGGTGAGGACGCTTTATCATATAATACCGCCTGAGTTCAGGCTTGGCGAGATTCAGTACACGCTGCTGGACACAGCGCGCCGCTATCTGGGCAGGCACGAGCCCAGGGATATAGAGCTTGCAGAGCCTGAGCGCGTGCGGGAGAATCTGTACAGAATAGGCTTGGACATGCTGAGGGATCTCAGCATTGAGAATGATTTTGAGATCAGCGAAGAAGAACTGTCGCAGCTCGCGAGCATCCTCAGCAGGTATACTGCAGGATTTGGCATTCTTGACCTTGTGCTCAAGGACGAGAATGTGCAGGACATTGCAATCAACTCGCCTGTCGGACAGATGCCTATGTACATCTTCCATGGAACGTATCAGGAATGCGAAACCAATATCGTGCCGAGCAGGGAAGATGCTGAAACATGGGCCACGCGCTTCCGCCTCCTCTCAGGAAGGCCGCTGGATGAGGCAAATCCTGTTCTGGACACAGAGCTTTATGTGCCAGGCGGCAGGGCGAGGGTCGCTGCTATAACAAGAACGCTGTCGCCAGATGGCTTGGGGTTTGCGTTCCGCCGCCACAGAGACAAGCCATGGACGTTTCCGCTTTTTATCAAGAACAGGATGATTGATCCGTTCTCAGCAGGGCTTGTTTGGTTTTTAATTGATGGGGCCAGGACATTACTCGTGGCCGGGACCAGATCGAGCGGAAAAACGTCATTCCTCGGCGCGTGCATGGTGCAGATCATGCCGAAGATTAGAATTGTTTCTATTGAGGACACGCTTGAAATTCCAGTGCCGCAGCTGCGTGACCTGGGATATAATATTGAACGGCTGAAGTCGCGCTCTGTTATCACAAATGTTGAAACAGAGCTGCCTGCTGAAGAAGGGCTGCGGGCAGCTCTGCGCCTCGGAGACTCTGCACTGATTGTTGGCGAAGTCAGAAGCCGTGAAGTCCTGGCACTCTATGAAGCAATGCGCATAGGAGCGCTTGCCAATGTTGTTGCCGGCACAATTCACGGCGACTCTGCTTATGGCGTGTTTGACCGGGTCGTGAATGATTTGGGGGTTCCGCCAACGAGCTTCAAGGCTACAGACATTGTGCTCATCGCAAACATGCTGAAATCTGCAGACGGCCTCAGGGCTTTCAGGCGCGTTGTTGAGATTACTGAAGTGAGAAAACACTGGAAATCCGACCCTATCACAGAAGGCGGGTTTGAGAATCTGCTGGAATATTCTGCAAAGGATGATGTGCTCAAGCCCACAAAGACTCTGCTCACAGGGGAGAGCGTGATTCTCAATGACATCGCGGAGCGCGTGCGCGAGTGGAGAGGAAACTGGGACGCGATATGGGGAAACATAAAGCTCAGGGGAAAAATCCTGCAGACGCTTACAGATTTCGCGCAGCAGAAAGGTCCTGATGTCCTGGAAGCTCCTGTTGTCATAGAGTCCAATTCCATGTTTCATTTGATCGGCAGCGATGTGAAAGAGGAGACAGGCATACTGGACAATGATTTAATTTTTGAACGCTGGCAGCAGTGGCTGCGGAGAAGGTATGAGTAATAACATCAGTAATTATAACACAGATTTTTAGCGCCGAAAGCAATAGAATAATAGCAAAGATTAACATACGTTTCATTTTGGCTTTTGGCGCAGAGCGACGTATCCTTTTTTACTATCGCAACGCTTCCATAGCACTGTTCCCTAAAATCCTGGCGCAAATTGAAGGATCAGAAGCTGCGACTGCAATACCGCTATAGCAATTATTCATTTCTTGAACCTATTTTTATACCTCGCGATAACTAATTAGCATGCCTTCCAGAGAGCGCAGAGAGGAGCACATCAAGCGCATCATATCGCGCGAGTACAGGATTTTCAAGGAAGAGGAATTCCTCACATCGCTGCCGCGGACGCTCTATGAAAGGGCGTGCAAGAGAGCGGAAAAAATCCTGAAAGTAGAGCCGGATAAGAAAAGTGCAAAGAAGCTTGAAGACGCAATAGAATTCTGCCATCTCAACATAACGCCGCGTGGCGCTGTGTCTTTTACTGTGTTGTTCGCAGTAGTAACAATCCTGACAGTGATACTCCTTACTTTTTTTAAGATACTGCCTGCTGACATCGCGATCCTCTTCCTTCTCATCTCGCTGTTTTTCACCTATTACATCTATGCATACCCATTCCACCTGAAGAGGAAATATGAAGTTGAGACCAGCAGCGACATGGTGACAATGATCTTGTACATGGTCATGTTCATGCGGAATGTCCCGAGCCTGGAAGGTGCTGTGAAATTTGCATCAGAGAATATCTCGGGCTTTCTGGGGTATGAGCTGAAGAAAATGTTGTGGGACGTGGAAGTTGGCAATTACTTGTCCATGCAGGAAGCCCTGATAGCATACACAAAGAAATGGGAGAAGAACCGCGAATTTGTGGAATCAATAGAACTCATGATCACATCGTTGCGCCAGATAGGCGAGAAGAGAATAGAGATGCTTGATGAGTCTGTGAACATCGTACTGGAAGGAACAAGGGAGAGGGCAAAAAATTTTAACCAGCAGCTGAAGCTGCCTGTCATGGTTGTGCACGCGCTCGGCATAATATTGCCTGTCATGGGGCTGGTCCTTTTTCCTATAGTCGCAATATTTCTGGGTGTTGGAGCAACCATGCTCTTCATCGGCTATGATGTCATATTGCCTCTTGTGCTGTACTTTATCATTGTCCGCATTCTGGAAACAAGGCCTCTGACATTCACCAAGATAGATATCTCGGAGAACCCCGATGTGCCGCCAAAGGGCAGGTTCTTTTTGGGAAAAGGTGAAAAGAAAAAGGCTGTGCCTGCATGGCCTATTGCGCTGATTGTGGGCGCGCTGGTAATAACGCTAGGAATAGTGATGGCAAATGCTGAGGCTGCATTTGCAAAGCAGGAAGGTCTGGAATTTCAGGGCATAATTCCTGCTGTCGTGATCACATTTGGCATTGCGCTGGGCTTTGGCTTGTATTTCCTGCTGCTTGCGCGCACAAGAATAAAAGTCAGGGAAGAGACAAGGCAAGTGGAGGGAGAGTTTGCTGAAGCATTGTTCCAATTAGGGAGCCAGGTATCAGGAGGATCTCCAATAGAAATATCCATAGAGCGGTCCCTGGACCGGATAGAGAACCTCAAGATAAAGGACCTCTTTGCGAAGGCTATGAAAAACATGAAGATGCTGGGGCATACGTTCCAGCAGGCATTCTTTGATCCTGAGTACGGAGCAATCAGATACTATCCCTCAAAAATGATAAAGTCTGTTATGAAGACAGTTGTGGAATCCACAAAGAAAGGCGTGAACACCGCTGCGCAGGCTATGCTCTCTGTTTCCCGCTATCTTAAGGGTCTTCATCAAACGCAGGAAGAGGTCAAGGAGGAGCTGAGCGACACGCTCAACTCGCTGAAATTCCAGGCTTATTTCCTTTCTCCCATGATATCCGGAGTAATAGTCACAATGGCTATCACCATCATACAGATACTGCAACAGCTCAAAGTGCAGACTGCAAATCTCGGGACATTGGGTGACTTAGGCAATCTTTTCAAAGGCATCGCTATCACGCCTTTTGAGTTTATCCTTGTCGTGGGCATCTATCTTATAGAAAGCGCTTTCATACTTGCGATGTTCATAAACCAGATTGAGTCCGGCGATGACGACACAGGCATGAAGAAGGTTGCAGGGAATGCACTGGTCGTGGGATACATCGTGTTCATTATAATATTTTTCTTTACCTTCGCTCTCTTCTCGCCGCTGGTGAGGCAGGTTGTGTGATCGGGTTGTATTGCATATGTCTGATTTTTTCTTAGCTGATTTTTTTGATCTGTCATTGAAAAAGAAATGACACGCGAAAGGAGATGTGCGTCCACTTTATACGAACAACAATATATAGAAGGGCAGAAAAAGATAACATATGAAAGGCGCAGTGGAAATATCCGAAAAAGTCTGGAAGTTTGGATTTGGCATACTTATTTTCCTGCTTGTTGCAGGCGTTTTGTATGTAGTGTTCAACGTGTTCTCCAGAAATCCAGGCGCAGAAGTAAATGTTATAACAGGAACTGCTGCAGGCATGTTTTCGCTCTCCGGAAGGAAAAAAGGGCTGTCCATGGTGCTGCTGCTGAGTGTAATTTTTATTATTACGGCATTCGTAATAGCCCTTACTATATACGATTTATTTTCCCCTGAGGCGCAGAAAACCTATAGTACAACCATCCAGTACATCGCAGACAATGTAGGAGGGCGGATAAGAGGCTTGTTCGGCTTTGGCTGAGACTTGCTGCTGGTGAAGAAAATGAAAAAAGGCATAACAATAACAACGACAATGCTGGCAACTGTGGTGTTTCTTGTCATAGGCGTGATGATCGTGCTGCTGATATACCTCTCTATTACGCGGGACGCGCCTTCTGCCATAAGCGACTTCTTTTTCAGGCTCTTTGACTTTGCGTCAGGGCTGTAGGTGATGCGCAATGGAAATTGAACATGTGCTGATGGTTATCATTGCTGCTGCAGCATTGTTTTTATTTGCCACGATATTTCTCGGCCTGACAGAAGAGGCGAAAGGCGGGTTCCGGACGCCCGGCAGGATCGTTGTAGACAACAAACCAGGAGCAGAGGCGATAACCATCGGATCAGGAAGCTTTGTTGAATCCGGCGCATACGAGTACTCTTCTGTTTCCATTGCTATCACTGCCAGATACGACGGAGAGCTGGAAGAGAATCTGGAAGTTGTTCCTGTGCTCTCGTTCAAGGGAAGCGACAAAAAAGCGACAATCACAGAAGCCAGCGGCGCGACATCGGAGTTCTTCACGCTGACAAAAACCAGGCCTGAGATGGAAGGCACACTGGAAGCAAAAAATATCGTAGGCGAACCGCCGATAAGGGGCTTTGTGTCCGGCAGGCCGACAGTTGAAATCAAGGAGCCATATCCTATAAACTACAAGGAAACTGTCGCGCTCAGTATGGAAGGAAAGGGCACAACAGGCAGAATAAATTTCATCATTAAGCTTCATGATATCGGCTATCCGCTAGCAGGAAACCTGTGCAGGGCAACATTTGCTGTCGAGTGCCATGAGCAGCGTTACTTCCCGGCTCTTTTTGAAAAAGCAGAGTGCGACAAGACAGGGGACATGAGCAAGTGCCAGGCTGTCATGAACATGTGCAACAGCATTGCAACACTTACCGCAAACAGGCTTGATTGCCAGAAAAGGCAGGCTGACATAGAGTTCCAGCTCGAGCCTGGCGAGTACAACTATCCTTTTGAGGTAGGCGAAAAAATCGGCGTCACGTTCTTCAAGAAAAGCACGTGTACTAACCAGGATAAAAGCCTAAAACTGATAAAGGATTGCGCGGGCCAAGAAGGTTTTCTCGGCGGCACATATATTTTTGTCAAGCCGCTACCATCGCTAACCAGATAGAAATTCATTATTTCTTTGGCAGGCAAAGTTAAATTTTTGGTGGCACAGAACTGGGACAAAGTATAGTCGATATCCTGCGTAAGACGTATTTATTTTGGGAATCTCATAGTTATCTCATGAAAGCGGAGATCACTAATGAGGCTCTTCTTTACATCGTTCTCATGGTGATAGTTATTTTTGTAGGCGTCACGTACATAACAGGCTCGGACATCATGTCGCTGTTCAATAAGGACAAGCTTAGCCAGAAGGAATGGGTGGGCATCACTCTTGCGAACAATATGCCGAACCCGGACTGCACCTCAGACGGCAAATACAAAGCGACAATAATTTTTAAATTAGACTACGAAGGGCCGCCGAGGGATGTGGAGCTTCTTCCTATTCTGGATATCGGGAACAACCCTGTGCGGGACACAGAGAATACAGTGATTTATTGCACATATGATGATTCTTCCAAAGAACACCAGTGCGGCAGCACAAGAACCCTGGACTACATCATGGACCAGGCAGCTGCAAAGGACTTCACATTCCTGGGAAGCCCTGCAAATGTACAGATGATGATCTTCAGAAAGACTGAGGGCGTGAGATTTTATGTCAATGACAAAATATCTTCGCATACCTCATCCAATCTCATTGCATCGTACACGGACTTTTTTGTGAGGGGCATAGGTGTGGGGGTTTTCACAAAGAGCTGTTTTGCGTCCTTCCAGCAGGCGCTGTGCCCTGGAAAAGACAGCGTAGCATGCCAAGCTACAGCGGGCTGTTATGTGACATCAAACTTAGAATGCAAACCATGCCGCACTACTAATATTGCATCCT
Source organism: uncultured archaeon (assembly GCA_964371455.1). GTDB lineage: Archaea > Aenigmatarchaeota > Aenigmatarchaeia > GW2011-AR5 > GW2011-AR5 > JACQNX01. The sequence continues at coordinate 11,542 of CAYJMB010000012.1, forward strand.
GCGATAAGCTGTCAGGCGAAGAGTGCATCAGCTGCGCTAATGCGCTAGGCAAGAAATGCAAGCGTGACATAGCCCCGAAGGGAGGATATGCGACTTGTCGGGATGGATAATAATGATATCAATAGACTGGACATGGGCACTGATCATCCTGGTGATAGCAGTTTTTGTGGCCCTTGGGCTGGCAAATATAATGGGCGGAGGATCTTTTTCAGGGCTGGACGCCATATTCGGTTTATTCAGAGGTGCGTGAGATGAGAGTGGAATACATTATCGTGAGCTTTGTCATCCTGCTGATCGTGCTGCTGATAGCACTGGCGATGCTGGGCGGCGTTGGCGAGGGCTTCAAGTTCATAGCGGGACTGTTCAGCAAAACTATGCCAAAATGAGTGAAGATGTATGGAAACACCTGAAAACCTTACATATATAGCAATGAGCCTTGTATTCCTGCTGCTGGGCGTGGTCTTGATAGCGTCCATACTGATGTCCACGTTCAATCCGTATGAGCAGATAGCCATCGCGAATGCAGAGAAGCTCGCCAATGCCATGAACCAGCTATGCACGCAGAACATCAAGACGCCTGTGCATATAACCTTTGACCTGCCGCAGAACACTCCTGTGCTCTCCACATTTTTCACTATCCTGCCTACATGGATCATGAGAGCAGGGGGCGACCCCTCATTCGTAATATACTATGAATCTTTTCCTCCCGGAGAAGCCATAGGATGGGAGACGTACCAGAAACTGGACAACAGGCTTTACCTGATACTGCCGGAAACAGATAATGGCAAGGAGTGGGGCATTGAGCGCGCGGAAGAGTATGTAAAAGCAGAGAGGGACAGGTTCCTGAAAAACAACCTGGGTCAGGGCATGGAGGCCACAGTAGTCGCTAACCTTGTCCTGAATTCCAGGTACAGCGGCATGCTGCTGGAAAACATAGATGTTGAAAAGAGATCAGGCAGGACAGCTGCTGGCGAGAAAACAAAAGAGAGCACGCAGCTTGAGAGAGAAGCTGCTAAGGCGCTGCCTGGGTTCGGTGAATGGCAGTATCCTGAAGACGCAGCACAAAAAGACTTCTTCAGGTTTGACAACTATGCAGGGCTTTCCACTCTGGAGAAGACGCTGATAAAATATGAATCATGCGGCCCGAGATCGCTGTGCATGAAGACAAAGAGAGGCGTTTACAGTTTCCCGCTTAATCAATGTAAAGGAAAGATAAAGACTGTGCAGCTTGTCTATGATGCGAGGGACAGAAAAGGCGCATGGCTGACAATAGCTGCCATATTTTCCGGGGGTTCATATAAAGTTGGTGCATCAGGTTCCACTGTGATCAGGACTATAAAAGAAGTGACTATTGATGGTGTTACTGCACCACGATATGTGTGGCTAGGAAAGGAGGCGGCTTCGGGGACATCTATATTCTCCCTAGCCCTGAAAAAACTCGGACCAAAAGCGTTAACTGGTCTAATAAAACACCCGTTTACTATTGGCCCTGTCTTGGTCGGAACTGCTTATGAACTGATAGGCGGATTCATTGTTGATTTTGTTGCCATAAAAGACTCCAACCTTGTTCTGACAAGCCCCTGCAAGATAGAGAACGCAGAAATAGTAATGGACTCATGCAATGAACCGGAAGTTCCGGGGACCAGTGACTACAACCCGTGCTCATACTACATGAAATATCCTATGTTTGCATTCAACGAGAAGACAGAAAAATTGGATATTGCAAGGGATGATGAAAATCAAATTATTTATCATTACGAGTGCGCAGACAAGCTGGAAAAGAAGTCTGGCACCAATTCAGATGAGAAGTCCATGGACGTGGTAGACAAAGACGTGAAAATCAAAAAAGAAAAACTTGCTTTTGCTGTAGAAGAGAACACAGGCGGCGACTGCATCCAGGTAAAGGTTTTTGAGCAGCCAAAGGGCTTCTGCTGGACGCCTGATCCTTCAACGACAAGCTATCTGGGAGAAGATTTCTTTACAAACCTGGATACAAAAGCGGCAGTGGCTGCGCTTGGATTCATGCCTGTGAGGGAATCTATTGAGTTTGTGGACACGACAAGCCATATAATTCTCAGGAGCACGAGAAACCTGGACCTGGAAGATTTCACAAGCACATGGGAGAGACGACTCGCATGGGGCTGGCCAGGACTAGAAGGTCCTATAGAAGCACTGACAGGTGGCTTCGGAAATAGGTGATGAATATTTTTCGCTAATACAACATCAAAAGGACTGCAGCCATTACAGTGGACATTCATAAGCATAGCCATCTCGCTTCTGTTCGTGACGTTTGCACTGAGCCCGCTCCAGAAATCCATAGAGGAGGCGGCGCGCAACAACGAGAAAATAATCCTGCAGGAGATTGCTTCCGGGATAAACTATGCGCAGATTTCCCCTAAAGGCACAGAGTACAAAGTGCCTATTTTTGTCAAAGGAAAGGACAAGTGCAGTCTTGATATACGAAATGGAATTGTGAGACTGGAGTTTGTAGAATCCGGGAAGAAAAGCATCCTGTTTTCGTCTTACATCGTTACGCCGGTATTTGTAAAATTCTCACCACAAAATACGGGGCAGCCTTACGACTGCACGACTGGCAGCATAACTATCAGGAAATTAGACAACGTTGTGGATATATCATGAAACTTGTAAGAGGTTATTGACATGGACTTCGACCCGCTCCAGCTATTCATGGCAATACTCAGATACGTGCCTGCAATAGTTGTGGTTGTTGTCGCTGTTGCTTTTGTTTTTTCATTCAAGATAGTTGTGGTTTCTGATGAGCTGGAGAGGACGAACATACAGGTTGCTGAAGCTCTGATGGCTTCTTCTGAACTTACTTACGACAGGGCTGTTTTTGACAAGGATAAAATTGACAAGATGATAAGGGACGCCAATGTAAAATTTTATGGTGAGGCAAGAATCAATAAAGACGGCAATGTCGAAGAAGAGCCGAATATCGAAGATGAAACTATAGCGCGCCACTGCAGAATCGCGTACAGAGCAGAGATAGAAGAGCTGAAACGGGAAAATCTCAAGCAGCCGTGGAAAAGGACATTCGGCTATGCGCCGGCTGCAAAAGACGTCCCTGAGCCTCTGGAAGCTACAGCAAGCTATGATGTTGCTCTGCGTGAAAGTGTGCAGGGCGCAGAGAGCACAAGTCCTGCGCGTCTCACTGTGACTGTGAGGGACACATGGCTCAGCAGGCTCGGATGCATGATTGAGGAGGCGTATGAGTTCAGAGAGCCGCGCACAACAGCGGTGCCGTGCCTATACGAATCGCGCACAGGCGCTACTGACGCCAGTGGCGTAGCCAAGCCTGGAAAAGTTCAGTGTCTTGTGGAGATCAGGAAATCCGATGCCAATGGCAAACATATTTGTCTTCACAAGCCATCCTACATATATTCTGGATTTAACGAAGTTGCTGAATGCAGGTACTTTCCCAAATCTATCAATCTTGTTGATTCTTCCTGGCTTTACAATAAAGAAGGTTCAACAAAAAAACTCACTGTTTATCCTCTTGAAGAAACTCTTGGCCAGCTCACTGAGAAGGAATTAAGGGAAAAATGCGAGTCTTTGGATATAACATACAAAGCAATCCCGCTCCCTGAAGTAAAAGACGCCAAATCGGTGATTTTATGTCTCGCATGAAAGGGCAGGAAATAAGCTCCATTGCATGGACAGCTCTAGTGCTGGTGGCTGTGGTGTTTCTTATTGCAATGCTGCTTATTGTCAGCATCGTGAATTCGCTGACAACAGATCCGAGGGGATTCACAGTAAGCTTCGTGAAGACGCTGAATGACCCTTATTCTGTGCTGGAAGGCCTTTCTCATTACCGCATCAATGACAGGCAGCTGCTTGAGCATTCAATAGAATCCGTGGTCACAGGCTCGCTGAAGAATTCCGGATCTGGCAGCATCTCCGCGGCGCTCGCAGACTTTCTCAACAAATATGAAAGGCGGATATATATTGTGTCTATTGACGGGAAAGAAAACATCCTCTCCATTACAAATATCAGGGGCACGTCGCTTGAAGAGATAAACTGCGGAGAGAACGCGTATTGTACGGACAACTATCCTTTTGGGGACAGCAAATATGTCAATCCTGCTGGCGTGTGCCAGGTAGGGAAAGTGCCTGCTGATGACAAAGATAAAAAATGCAAATCCGGCCAGACGTGCTGCAAGTATGATCCGGGTGAATATGCAAAGACTGACCAGAATGCAGTCAAATGGGCAATATATCCAGTGGTCGAATGCGGAAGAAATGATATAGGCATATGCAATCCTGTGGTCAAAGCCCCTCCAGCAGCTCCTAAGGGACCTCTTATCGAGAAAGAGTACTGCGGAAACGGGTTTGTGATTGTAGATGATGTTGGCGATATCTGCAGGAGTGCCAACGATGGGCAGACGCCTGTGTGCTGCGCCTTCGCCGGGGGCGCAGAGCTGCAGAGCGCGCGCATCGCTGAGAAGGCAGATGTGCCATTTCTCTACAAAGGCAGGACGCTTTTCGAGCCCAAGGAGTACAGATGCCAGGAAATCACAACAAAGTGCGACGGAGAATATGTGAGAGGACTTTGCCCGCAGACTGATCCAAATATACAATGTTGCATTACTGATAAAATCAGGTGCAAGTCTCCTAACTCAGAATATTTCTGCCGGGATACAAGCCATTGCATCAAAGACGGCACAGCACTGGCCACTATAGATAACATCTGCCCTGACCCCGACACTCCGACAAGAGAAAGCAGCTATGAGTGCTGCCCCCTTGAAGAACCTTTTCGGGAGGATAATAGTGGCAAACAAGAGCCGGCAAAGGACCATGGCTCATGCATGCTGACAGGAAATACATATTCAGAAGAGCCTGTATTTGGAAAACTGGAGCTGACAGTTGGTGATTAGATGACACGAATGAAAGGAGTAGGGACTACGATCAGCTCAATCTTTATAGTGCTGTTCTTATTCTTTTTCCTCTATCTGGCGCTTGCTATGTCCGCAAACCAGGCGCAGAAAAAACTGGAACTGAATCTCAATGAGGCAGAGATCCTGAAACTGAAGAACACATTTTCGCTGCTTGATGGTTCATTGTCCACAACATGGCTTATCTCTACTGCACAGACAATATTCAAGGCAGGCGATGAGTCCGTAGGATGCGGGCTTGATGATAGAGAGAAAACAGAAAATGAATTCCTGCCGCCGAAGTACTGGTATCAGCATGACAAAAAAGAGACGAAGGGAGTGACTCTGGATGGCCAGCCTGTTTCTTGGCTGCCGCTCCCTGGAGAAAAGTACAACAAAAAGCAGCGGTTATGGCCGCATATATGCTATCCAAGCGATGAGGAAGCAAAAAACTATCTGATAAAGAAATTTGCCGTGTTCCTTGACATAAATAAAAATCCGGAAGCCAATGGCATAAAATTTTCCCTTGATAACATCGCATTGCAATCGCTTGTCTTGGATAGCGATAAAGTAACGTCTGTTGTGTCGCAAAAAATCACAGCAAGGACAGCATCAGGTGTGGCTAGCATAACAACGACAACGCAGAATCAGAATGCCATTTCTACAGAATTCAAGGACATGGTTGCTGCAGGGAGGCGCATTGTTGACAGCGCCATTACTAGTTCGCAAAGCTTAGAACTGCCTGCAAGACAATCCAGCCCTCTTCTTTACAGCGCAGCCACGACAAAAGACGCCTACAAAAAGAATGCAAATGATTTTCTCAAAAAGGAATATGAAAAGACTGTGCAGTCTTCGAAACTTAGAGCCGATATAAAAGGCGATCCTGTAAAGGAAATCTCTGCAGGCGACCCGGGGGACGTTGGGTTTGATGCACAGATAGAAAAGCAGGGGCTGATCCTGCACTATGATTCTGATATAAGGATAGGGGAATTGGGAGATGTTACAGGCGCTG
>CAYJMB010000013.1:0-1306 GCA_964371455.1 uncultured archaeon
GCGGAAAAGTCTGTGGGGTGCAACTCTTTTTATCCCTTCTCTTCCAATGTCTACCCTATGAAAACTCCCATTATTCTTATTACAGGCTATCTTGGCGCCGGAAAAACGACATTGTTACGCAATATCATTGATCACACAGACAAGAAGCTCGCCGTGCTCATGAACGAATTCGGCGAGATTGGCATAGACGGCACAGTCATCAAAGGAAAGAATGTAGACATGATCGAGCTCGCGGGCGGCTGCGTCTGTTGCTCCATGACAGGCGAGTTCGAAGCTGCTATAAAGGAGATCAGGGAAAAAATAAATCCCGAACTTATTGTTATTGAAACCACAGGAGTCGCGGAGCCTGACGCAATTGTTGGCGGCATTCTGGAAAGCATTGAAGGCGTACGGCTCGATGCCATAATCACAGTCACAGATGCAGATAGCCTTATCCGGTTTCCCAGCATCGGCCACACCGGGCGCATGCAGATAGAGATGGCAGATGTTCTTATTTTGAACAAAATAGATCTTGTTGATGCGGAACAAAAAGAAGAAGTAAGAAAGAAAATTGAAGAAATAAATGATCATGCAATAATTCCAGAAGCAGTTAGGTGTAATGTTGATTTTGAGTCTATTTTGGATATCAAGAAAAGTGGAATAAGGGAAAAAATTTCCCAATATAAAAATCAGGATCATATAAAAGACGAGAATATTCAGCATTTTGTTTATACTACTGATAAAAAACTGGATCGTGCTCGCTTAGATGTTCTTCTTTCCTCTCTGCCCCATGATATTATCAGGGTAAAGGGTTTCGTCAAGACAAAGGAAGGTGATTTTCTTCTTAATGCAGTTTTCGGTCGGCACGAACTTGAGCCCCTGCATGCTGAAAGTACAGAGATAGTTTTCATCGGAAAAAACGCCAATTCTTATGCCAGCGATATTCTCACTGAGCTGAAGGACTGTGAACTTTAAATTCCCGAGTCTCTCCGGAGTTCCTCTGCCTTTTCTGTTCTTTCCAACGTGAAATCAGGATCTTCTCTCCCGAAATGTCCGTAGCGCGCCGTTTTCTTGTATATAGGCCTTCGCAGATTGAGCGTGTTTATTATGCCCTTAGGTGTAAGTTTGAAATGCTTGTAGACAAGCTCGCTGATTTTTTCCTCTGGTATCTTCGCTGTTCTGAAACAGTCAACATGAACACTGACTGGATTGGCTACTCCTATTGCATATGATAGCTGGACCTCGCATTTTTCAGCAAGCCCTGCTGCAACAATGTTTTTTGCGATGTAGCGCGCCATGTAAGCGCCGCTCCTGTCGACTTTTGAGG
>CAYJMB010000013.1:1406-17414 GCA_964371455.1 uncultured archaeon
ACAAGTACTCCTGCGTCATAACAGTCAATTCCATATGCAGGATCTGTATATCCTATTTCTCTCAGCGTTTCTCTTGCAATTTTCTGCACATCTGCGTATGCGGTTGTCGTGACTTCGCCCGCAACAACAATAAGTCCTGTTGTCGTAAGCGTTTCAACGGCAACTCTTGCCTTTGGGTCTTGCTTATAGATCTCATCAAGAATTGCATCACTTATCTGGTCGCAGATTTTGTCCGGGTGACCTTCAGTTACGCTTTCGCTTGTAATGAAATATCTCTGCGGCATTGTGACCGATCATTCTATGGCAGCAATATACATAAAGCTAAAAGTTATGAGTTTGCTCCAAAAGTATTTTTAATTCAGGACTGGCAGTTTGCATCTTTTTATTAACCTATTCACAATAGTCAAAAATGGGAGTAGAGCTGGGGCTGGCCTTTGCGTTTGGCGCATTGCTGGCATGGGGAATAGGCGACTTTCTGATCCAGAGAACAACGAGAAAAATCGGGGACTGGGAGACGCTGTTTGTTGTGACTGCGTTCGGCGTGGTGATCTTGTTGCCTTTTGTATACAAAGACTTCACAACGCTTATTTCGCTTGAAGACAACACGTTCTTTATCCTGCTTGCCTTGTCTGCAGTTATTCTTATGGCAGCTTTGCTGGATTTCGAAGCACTTAAAAAAGGGAAGCTGGCTGTAGTCGAGCCTGTATTGGCGCTCGAGGTGCCTGTCACAGCTTTTCTTGCTTTCATGCTGATAAACGAATCCATTGACATATTGCAGATAATTTTTGTGACATTTTTGCTGGCAGGAATTGTTCTTGTCTCGTTGAAATCCCATCATCTCTCCAGGAAGAAATGGCTGGAAAGAGGCGTTTTGCTCGCTGTCCTGGGGGCGTTCTTTATGGGAACGGCGAACTTTCTGGTTGGCTTTGCTTCCAGAGTAACAAGCCCCCTCATCACGAACTGGTTTATGAACGTCTTCCTTATGCTCATCAGCCTCTTTTACATTATTACTAACAAAAGGACGCATAAACTTATCAAGGACTTGACGCTTAACAAAAAACTTCTCCTGACCATGAGCACATTTGACAATGCAGCCTGGATTTCAATAGCCTTTGCTGCAAGCATAATTCCCATAACAATTGCCTTTGCAATATCAGAGAGCTATATAATCATATCAGCGCTTTTGGGCCTTCTGATAAACAGAGAGCTCCTCATGAGGCACCAGAAAGCAGGAATTGTTTTGGCTTTAGCAAGCTCCGTTGCGCTCTCATTTATAACGATTTAAAATAAGCGTAATTATGATGTACTATGCCTTACAAATATCTTGAAGATGTTTCCATTGCCGATGTGGCTTTTGTTGCAGAAGGTTCAACGCTCAATGAGATGTTCGAATCTGCTGGAATGGCTACAACTAATGTTATGGTCAAAGACCTGAAAACTGTCAAAAATAAAATTACAAAAAAAATATCTCTGGAAAATGATTCTGTTGAAAAAATCCTTTTCGAATTCCTTCAGGAGTTTGTATACTGGAAAGACAAAGATCTGCTGCTTTTTTCTGATCTCAATGTCAGCATAAAAGAAGTAAAAGATAAGAACAAAAAATTTGTCCTGACAGCTGCCCTCCGCGGCGAGAAGATAGACCCTTCCAGGCACGAGATGCTCGTGGATGTGAAGGCTGTGACATGGCACCTGTTTTCTGTGAAGAAGAAGGGAAAGACATGGAGCTGCCAGGTTGTGCTGGACATATGATTTATCGCAGTTCTCTCAGTTCTCTTAATGGTAGTTCGACTTCATCAGCTGTCTCTTCCTGAGATTTTTTCTTTTTGGACATAATTTATGTTTATGTATACAAGTCTAAAAATAGCTTACCCTTATCCCAGCACAACACCAAACGACGCACCGATAAGATACCCGACAATCGCTGCGCCCATGCCTATGATAGCCATCTCCGCTCCGGAGCGCAGCCAGCTGCCGATAGTGATCTTTGCCTTAACCGCGCCGCTCACGAACAGGACAATTATCGAGAGAAGAAGGCTGGCTATTATTGCATCTGTTACTGGCAGGAACACGAAAGGTACCATCGGAATAAGAGAGCCTGCAAATGCCGAAACTCCTACAATAGCAGCGCTTTTCCCAGGCGCTTCTATATCATCAACCATGTTCAGCTCCTCTTTCATCATGATATCCAGCCAGATTTTCTTGTTTGACGTTATTTTTTTCACTATTTGGTCCAGCAAGCGGCCGCGAAATCCTTTCTTGTAGTATATCTGACTGATCTCCTTTCGCTCCTCTTCTGGCATGTTTTCAATTTCCCATTTTTCCAGTTCAAGCTCTTTCTTATAATGAGATTTCTGTGCCTTTGTTGACGTGTAAGCAACAGCAGCCATGGATATGGACTCCGCAAATGTTGCGGCAAGACCTGCGATTATTACTATCTTGATAGAGCTTGTGGCAGCAGCCACAGCGAGGATGACACCGAGTACGTTGACAAGCCCGTCCTGTCCGCCGAGTATTACATCCCTGAGCTTCGATCCTGTCGCCACATCATGATGCCGCATAGAGAATAATTAGGAAGGCGAATATAAATGTATTTGTGCCATTTTACTGTATCCCCATCGCCATCATGTCCAGCAGCTCGTCGCTGGGCTTCCATGGCGGGTCAAAGACGACCTCTACCTGTACCTCTCTCACGCCCTCTATTGAGCCAACCTTTGTCTCTACGTCCTTGACAAGAGCAGGCCCATAAGGGCAGAATGGCGTCGTAAATGTCATTTTGATGTAAATAGTGCCATCTTCCTGGATCTGTATATCATATATGATTTCCAATGTCCACACATCCAGGTGCAGCTCCGGGTCTGCGCATTCTTTCAGCTTTTCTATGACCTGCTCTTTGGTTATCATTTACTTCGCCTTTGTCTTTTTTATTTCTAGCTTATCTACTTTATCTTTCCACTCACGAACAGTAAGCGGATCTTTACTTCTCGAGATATCAAGATTTCCATAATTTCGCCTCACAGATAAAACCCTTTCTTGAAAAAATCCTTGCTCAATTCCTCCCCTTCTTCTGTCAGTGTTGCTGTGACTTCGTCGGCCAGGTCCTTGGGCCTGATATCTATCTTTATTATTCTCAGTTCGCTGAGCTTTTTTAATGACTCGCCTTCCTTCAGGTCTGCTGTGACAAATTTATTTCCGTTAGACTTTATTCTTTTTGTCCAGTGGGCAACAGTGCGCAGGAAGGGACGCACATCCTCTTCTCCAGTAAGCTCCTGCAGGATCCTCTCCAGTTTTTCCATGTCCATGACCCTACTCACGCAAGAAAACATTTAAATCCGATTGTGATTGTTATTTTTTGCCTTGCATGCATCCTGAAAAACTACAAAACAGCGTACATCTCCAGTGTAGTTACAGGAATTTGCAGGTATACTAATCAACATGGCGCTGATTCCCTTCGCATGGGTGAGCCGCATTACCCAAAAGTGAAAGCGTAAATCTCAAATCCTGGATTTGCACTTATTCCCAGGAGATGCGTCCTATAGTCAGGGGCTGAAACAATGTTGTACAATCTTTGGCTATCTATGATTGTTATGCTTTTTCCATTGGTTAGTAATGTATCTTGTCCTTTGGTCTTTTCGTCAAGATATTTTCCATCGAGCAGAACGTTTACTACAGCTGCACCGCCCCCTACTATGTTCACATTCTTTGCCCTGTAAACAAGAAAGAGCAGCGAGTCATTGACGGCAATGATTCTGTCTGCCTCATTTTTCCATTTGCCTGACAGGTAAACAATATTTGGCTGCGTTATGTTTGTCTGCTTGTAGTCCACAACATTTCCCGGAGAAAACCCTTCTGGATTTCCCAAAGGTGCTCTCGCAAAATTGTAACCCAAGTAGAGTTCAGGTGTTCCTATTTCAGTGAAGTTTACTCTGTCGGCTTTATCCGATATAGTCATATCCGAAACATCGGCGCCTGCCTCATTCAGAAGCGCCAAAATCGCGCGCTCTGTCTCCTCATAAGCGCCCTCGCCAATGTGATCATATCTTATGCTGCCGTCTTTGTCAATGAGATATTTGCGCGGCCAGTAGCTGTTTTTGTATGCGCGCCATGTTGCATAGTCATTGTCCTGGGCAACAGCGTATTTTATCCCATACCGCTCAACAGCTTGTTTGACATTGCTGTAATCTTTCTCAAATTCAAATTCCGGCGTATGCATCCCGATGATTACAAGCCCTTTATCCCTGTATTTCTCGTCCCATTTTTTTAGATACGGAAGAGTTCTAATGCAATTTATGCAGCTGTATGTCCAAAAATCTACGAGTACAACTTTGCCCCTTAATTCCTGAATTTTCAGGGGCTGAGAGTTTATCCATGCTTTTATTCCTGTTACTTCTGGAGCTGGGCCTAGATTGGGAAGAGAAGATTCTGTCTGATTTGTCTGCATGTTTGGGACGACAAAAATAAGCGACATAACAGCAAGAAAGATCGCTATTATGCTGAAAACATATGCTTCTACACCAATTTTCATCTTTCTACACCAGATACTATTTCTTTTTCAACTGAACTGCAGTGGTGCCTGCCATGTAAGAAAAGAATGCAGGCAGGAGAGGTAAAATGCAAGGTGATAGGAACGTTATGATGCCTGCTAAAAATGCTATGAAAAAATTAAGACTGCCTGTTACAGAGACCGCACCTTCTGTGCTGACAAAAAAGCTGGCAATTATTCCCAAGTAGTTGAAGAGTACAAGCAACCCGATTATTATGAGGAACATTCCGCCTATGATGTTAAAGTATTTCAGAAAATTTTTGGATCTTTCCAGAAAGCCTGAAAATCGTGAGGTAAATGCGCCCGCTATTAAGAAGGGCACCCCTATACCCAAAGAATATGAAAAAAGCAAAAGGAATCCTGAACCTGGTGATGTTGCGGCTAGCGCATATATTGAGCCCAATATTGCACTGACGCATGGCGTCCATCCTATGGCGAATGCAATACCAAAGATGAAAGAGGAAATGAAACTGCTATTGAACCTTTTTGACTTGATTGTATGCTCACTAGAAAGGAAAGGTATGCGGTACTTTAGAGATGCTAAGAGAAAGACGCCAAAAAGAATTATTATTACACCACCAACAGTTCTCAATATGTTGACAGCGTCAAATGCAACATTTAAAAGCACTGTCTGCAGGAGTACACCAACTAATGAGAAAACAGCAGTAAAACCAAGAACAAATGCAACGGAGTTTAGGAAAATTATAGTTCTTTTATTCATTGTTTCTCACTTTTAGTATACAGCAAGCTTTATTCTTAACCTACTGCATTATTAATTTCAGTGAGGTAGCGGTCTTTGTTCCAAGTCTCAGGAGATTTCAGGATACTGTTGCCGTTCTTCAGGAACACTTTTGTATGCTGGTATGGCACACTGAATTGCCGTGCAAGGTTTCTTTCATTGTCGTCTGTCTTGTCGTCATTATAGTTAACACGGAAACCGATGACTTTGTCTGTTGTCAGCTCATTGAATGCTGCCCGTAACTGCGGCTCCTCATATGCGCAGATAGGACACCAGTTTGCATAGAAGTAGAGGACAACAAGTTTGTTTGTCCGTACTGCTGCATCATAGTCAGCTTTGTTGAAGTCTATGAGCGGGGCAGACGTGCCTGCAAGAACTGTGCCTGAGTATTGTGTCTGTTGTAGACTGCTTTCCTGACCTGATAATGGTGCTATCATCGTCCCGTTAGGAAGAACCATTGTTCCGTCTGGTTTCACCATAGTCCCGTCTGGCTTGACTATCGTGCCATCAGGCTGGTTTTTGTCTGCTGTTTGCTGTATTGCCGTGCACCCTGCAACGACAACAGCTGCTATCAGAAGAAACACAATAAGAGCCTTTTGCTTCATCATAATACTTCCAGCGCAGTGCCATATATATAGATTTCCCCAGATTCGCAGTTTCTTTTAACCTTTCGCTGCCAAATCTTATGGTGTTCATTCCAACTGAAAAAGTGCTGCGAAGAACTCTCCTGCTGTTGATAACCGGAACCAGGGGCGGCATTGTCAGGCTTCGTATCTTGGTTTTGCTGGACAAGAAGCCGCGAAACATAAACGAGCTCGCTGCTGTGCTGCAGCTTGATTATAAGACAGTACAGCATCACATAAGGGTTCTGGAAAAAGCGAACCTGATAAAATCTTCACGGAAAGCATATGGAAATACTTACTGCCTGTCAGATTTGTTGAAAGCGTACAAATCTGTCATTGGCGAACTTAAAAATGTGGGGAAAACTACATAAACAGCAAAGTGAGGTTATATTTATGGCTGAAACCCTTGCAATGGCTTTGCACATACTAAACGTAGCGCTGATTCTTGTGCTGCTATTTATCTACATGCAGAATTATAGAAAGATCAGAATGAAGTTTACTGCGGGCCTTCTGTTATTTGCAGCATTTTTCCTTATACAGAGTATCATGAACCTGTATTTTGACATGATGATGGTTATGTACTCTTCAAAGTCAGCAGAGCTGGCATCAATGGTTCTGGAAATAGTTAAGGCAGCGGGCTTTGGCATTCTTGTTTGGATAAGCTGGGAATAAGTTATTTTCTTACAGCCCCAGAATTTTATCGGCTTTGGGTTTTACAGACTTTGCTAGTGCGTGAGCAGCAGCTATTTTCATTTCGTTGCTTATCTTGGTAGCTTTTGCATCAAGCGCGCCGCGAAAAACTCCTGGAAAAGCAAGAACATTATTTATTTGATTTGGGAAATCGCTACGTCCAGTGCCGACAATTACTGCCCCACCTTTTATTGCATCATCAGGCATAATCTCAGGAGTGGGGTTTGCCATAGCAAAAACGATTCCGGCGTCATTCATTGATCTTATCATGTCCTGTGTCGCTACATTGCCTGTTGACAACCCAATAAAGACATCAGCTCCTTTCATTGCATGCTCCAATGTTCCTCTCCTTCCCGTCTTGTTCGTGCTTTCCGCAATTTCCTGTTTGTATGGGTTCAGATCTTTCCTGTCTGTGCTGATTATCCCTAGACTATCGCAAACAATTATATCGGCAACAGAGGTGCAGACGCGCTTGTCTATGTTTATGCATTGTAGCATCTTAGCTGTCGATGTGCCAGCAGCGCCTGCTCCGTTTATGACCACATGAAGATCTTCTATCTTTTTTCCCACAACCTTTGCTGTGTTCTGTAATGCAGCTTGTACCACTATAGCAGTCGCATGCTGGTCATCATGCATTACCGGTATTCCCAGGTCTTGTAGTCTTGCTTCTATCTCAAAGCATTTCGGGGCTGCTATATCCTCTAAATTGATGCCCCCGAAAACATGCGCTATGTTTCTCACAGTTTTTATTATGTCTTCTGTGTCCTGCGTGTTCAAACAGATTGGAAAAGCATCTATACCAGCCATCTCCTTGAAGAGCATGACTTTGCCTTCCATGACAGGGAGTGCTGCTTCAGGCCCGACATTGCCTATGCCCAGCACAGCAGAGCCGTCAGTCACAACAGCAACTGTGTTCTGCTTGATCGTATAGTCCCAAACTCTCTTCGTGTCCTCAGCGATCGCCTTGCTTACAGCTGCAACTCCCGGTGTGTAAGAGAATTTGAGAAAAGGTATTTATCATGATCTTTATTCGGCTTTCTTCTCCATCGCTGCTCGCACGCGCTCAACAGCAATAGCCATCGCTGTATCGCGGGGGTACATGCCCTCTTTCTTCGCACGCTTCAGGACTTTTTTCGTGTTTGCTTTGATCTTCTTCTCTACAAGCCTGAACATATCTGTTGGGTTCTTGCCTTTGTACTCTGCATAGCTGGAAATCACGCCGCCTGCGTTCGCAACAAAGTCTGGCACAACAAGAATTCCCCGGTCGTGAAGCTGTTTTTCTATTTCCGGTTTGATCGGGATGTTTGCAGCTTCAACAATTAGTTTTGCCTTTACATTGCCAACATTTTCCTCGTTGATGACATCGGGGATAGCGGAAGGGATGAGAACATCAACATTTAGTTCAAATAATGCTGCATTGCTGAGCTGCTGCCCGTCAGGATAATTGATGACACTGCCAGTATTGGCCTTGTAATCTGCAAGATCATGGAACTTCAGGCCGTCTTTGTTGTAAATCGTGCCCTTGCTGTCGCTCACTGCAACGATCTTCGCCCCTGCCTCTGACAAATACTTGGCAGCAAAGCTGCCTACATTTCCGAATCCCTCAATAGCAACTGTGAAATCTTTGTTCCTTATTTTAGCATATTTCAGCGCAATCATTGTGGCATGGAAAACTCCGAACCCTGTTGAGCCGTACTCATGCGGAATGCCGCATTTTTCTCCGGGCTTGACGCAGAGGTTAGCGGGTTTGCCTGTTGCCGACTTCAGTGAGCCATTTCCTTCCACAAATGCGTTCATCTCTTCTTCAGCTGTGTTCATGTCCGGTGCAGCCACATAATATTTTGGTGCTATTGGGCGAAGCGCGCGTCCAAAGGCTTTCATAATAGCCATCTTTTTATC
Organism: uncultured archaeon; assembly: GCA_964371455.1. Taxonomy (GTDB): domain Archaea; phylum Aenigmatarchaeota; class Aenigmatarchaeia; order GW2011-AR5; family GW2011-AR5; genus JACQNX01. The sequence continues at coordinate 9,898 of CAYJMB010000013.1, forward strand.
GTTGTCCATGTTTTTAGAATCAGCTAAAATGCCTGATTTTCCCCCGCCAAAAGGAAGTCCTGCAAGAGAGCATTTCCAAGTCATCGTTCTGGCCAGCTTTGCAACTTCATCTATTGTGACTGTTGGTGTCATTCTTATGCCACCCTTCGCGGGACCAAGCGCAGTGTTATCCAGAACCACAAAGCCGTGCAACCCTGTCTTGTACTCATAAACCTGCAAAATTTTCTCAGGTCCGAATTCATCATAGTCTATCATAAAGACACCTCAAATCCTAATTTAACTATTCTACTATATATGCATTGCTATTCAGAATAAAAATGGAAAGTAATAAGAAATAATTTCTTACTCTTCCCTTTCCATCTTCTTCCCCATGCTGCTGTACAGGCAGAGCTTGAGCACCTTCAGCCCCAGGAATGCGCACTTCAGCCGTGCAGGCGAGATCTGAACGCCAAGCATGTCCAGTACATCATCTTTCTCAATGTTCAGGGCATCACCCACACACTTGCCCTGTGCCTCATCAGTGAGCATGCTTACCGCTGCCTGGCTTATGGCGCAACCCTTTCCGAGAAAATGGATCTTTTTAATGATGTTATCCTCAACAAGCATCTGCACCTCTATGATATCCCCACATAGGGGATTGACTTCACGCATTGCAACATTATGCTCAGGAAGGGCTCCATAATTATGCGGCTGTTTGTAATGTTCCAGTATGTTCTCCTGATACATGTCTGCGCTCAGCATATGTAACCACCAAAATTCTTGTCTTTCCTTATATTTTCTAGTATTTGCATCTGCCGCAGGATCAACTGTTGATTGTAATCAAACATTTTTAGTTCTGCCATTTCCAGTGCGTACGTCAGTTCTTCATAAAATCTGCTATAACAGCTTTCGCATGTGTGAACACAGGTGCCTATCCGGGCGATATAACGCTTATCAACAACCCTCGGATCCACTGCACCTCCAATATAATCAGTTAGATTATTTATGTCTCCATCATTAATCCCGCATCTGACACATTCATATTCTTGGGTAATCATAAGCTCTATATCCTCGCTTTCATCTTCTTGTCCAGCTGGAAAACCTGTCTCGCCTTCTTCAGGCCTTGCACCAGCAAGTCAATCTCTTCCTGCTTGGTGTAGATATAGAAGCTCGCCCTGCACGCGTCGCATATTCCGAACTTCTCCATCAACGGCATTGCGCAGTGATGCCCGCTGCGGATTGCTATGCCGTCATCATTGAGTATGCTCGCAACATCATGGCTGTGCATCTCGTCCAGGTTGAACGCAACAACACCGCCTTTCTTGTTCGCATCAAGAGGGCCGTAAATTTTTATGTCCCTGATTTTCTGTATTTCTTCCAGCGCGTAGCGCGTCAGTTCAATTTCGTGCCTGCGGATATTTTCCATCCCTATGTTTTCTAAGTAATCAACAGCTGCGCCAAGGCCCACCGCGCCGGCAACATTGGGTGTGCCTGCCTCAAATTTCCATGGAAGATCGTTCCATGTTGCGTCCCTGAGATGGACTTCCTTTATCATGTCCCCGCCGCCGAGGAAAGGCGGCATCGCTTCCAGCAGTTCTTTTTTGCCATAAAACACTCCTATGCCTGTAGGCCCAAGCATCTTGTGCCCTGAGAATACAAGAAAATCTGCGTCCAGCTCCCTGACATCCACTCCCATATGTGGCACGCTCTGCGCAGCATCAACCAATGTCAAAGCGCCTGCATCATGTGCTTTTTTTACTATTTCTTTGGCATTGTTTATGGTACCAAGGACATTGGACATGTGCGTAAATGCAACGAACTTTGATCCTGCTATTTTGTTGTTGATGTCCTTGTCGATCAAAAATCCATTATTATCAATGCCAATGAAATCCAGTCTCGCTTCCTTCTCCTTTGCCAGCAACTGCCATGGCACCAGGTTGCTGTGATGCTCCATCTCTGTTGTAAGGATCTTGTCGCCTTTCCTGATGTTGCTCCAGCCCCATGCGTAACGCACAAGATTTATCGCTTCTGTCGCATTCCTTGTAAATACAATTTCCCCAGGTTTTGCGCCTATGAATCTTGCGATTTTCGCCCTCGCGCTTTCGTGCAGCTCTGTAGCTTCCTCACTGAGTGTGTGAACACCGCGGTGTATATTGGCATTATGCATTTCATAAAACAGCCTCTCTGCCTCTATGACCTGCAGAGGCTTCTGTGTGGTCGCAGTGCTGTCTAGATAAATCAAAAGCTTTCCATTTATCCTGCGCTGCAATATGGGAAAATCTTCCCTGATGTTGTCTATGTTCATTGTTATCAGTCCATCAAACTTGAACAATTGGTGTCTGTTCTACTGTCATTCATCGTTACCATTTTCATCTAGAAATTTTTTAATTTCTTTATAGGCATCTCGTAGTTTTTGTGCATTTATAATTTCAGGTTCTCGGCCTTGTCCTGATTTGACAAAGCCGACATCTGCAGCCTGATAAATCCCACTCATGCTGTGTGGCACTTTCTGTGTATGTTGGCAGCACCCTTAGGGTTAGGGCGCTAAATCTCCTGTTTGCCCACAACATCCAGTGCGATACAACTTGAGTTGCGTAATTGCGATGTATGCCCTTTGCATTGTACTCTCCTCTCGCCTGCTGGACTGTTGCTGTGTGATTCATTCCTCAACACCTTCTTGCGCAATACCAATTGCCTGTGCAAACTTCTGCCTGAGCTGCTCATTGGTCATGCGCAGCATAAGGGGGACAAGAAATCCCTGCACTATCGTCTGTTCCGCTTCCTCTCGTGACATGCCCCTGCTCATAAGATAAAACATCTGCTCTTCGCCAACATATCCCTTGGTCGACCCGTGGCTCGCTTTGACGTCGTTGGTTTCTATCTGCAGGCTTGGGATGCTATTAGCCATGGCTTCTTCGCCAACAATGAGCATGTGATCTGATAAATAGGAATTGGTCTTCTGCGCAGCTTTTTCTATTCTTATCATGCCTCTGTACACAGCGCCGGATTCATCAAGCAGAACGCCTTTCGCAAGGATATTGTTTGTTGTGTTGGGTACATTGTGAAATGCATTGGTAGTTATATCTGTGTGCTGTTGCCCTTTGGACATGAATGCAGAGATCGTCTCCGCAGAAGCTCCTTCTCCATTGAAGTGTGTAGTATTATGAAGGCGGTATAATTTGGCGCCGGCAGAGAAGAACATAGACTTTATGTTTGCATTTCTCTGGAGCATCGCAGCCTTGGTGCCGAAAGCCTGCGTATTCATGCCATAGTTCTGCAGGGAGTTGAATTGTATATGCGCATTTTCCCCTGCAAAAATTTCAGTCACATCTGTCAGCGTAGTGTCTGTGTTCCCAGAAAATTCTTCTGAATAGTTCAGCTGCGCGCAATCGTCTGCAACAATGATGCTGTGCGCATTTGCTGTTTCAAAAATGGCCGAAACTGTCGCCTGAACATCTTTTGGCACATAAACAAAAATGCCATCGGAAAAATTCGCAAAATGGAATGCGCTGATTTTATCCTTCGGGATGACAAGCTGGCTGAAATATTTCTTCCACAGCTCAGGATATTTGTGAAGCGCTGTTGCGATGTCCACTGCTATTGCTTTGTCATTGTCACACTCAATCATAACAGAGGATGACTCGCTTGCCCTGAATTCTACATTAAACTTTCTCAAATCTGTGTATCTCCATGATTCCTCGCGCTCTTGCGGAACTGGAAGGCTTTCAAAATCTTGTTTCGCTTTCTGTTTTATTTGTCTGATCCAATTTGGTTCGATGCTAATGCTTTCCATTTATTTCACCTTTCTATTTGCCTAAATGGGCTTTTCCTTCACTATACTGGCATCCAATACTTGACGCTGCTCTTTCTATTCTTCTCTTAACTTCATCCAGGCCTTTTATTTCCAAATAAACTGTCTCAATTGACATTCAGTCACCTTCAAAAAAGTATTTATCCGACGCTACCTTCCATCTCCAGTTCAATAAGGCGGTTAAACTCAACAGCATATTCTAGTGGAAGCTGTTTGGTAAAGCATTCAAAGAATCCCCTCACTATAAGCCCTGTTGCTTGCTGCTCCGTCAAGCCGCGGGACATCAGATAGAACAGCTGCTCCTCATTCACGCGTCCGACACTCGCCTCATGCCCGATGCTGACCTTCTTCTCTTCAATCTCCATGTAAGGAACAGTGTCTGAAACAGATTTCTCATCCAGCAGCAGTGCGTCACAGCGGACATTGGACTTCACGCCAGTGCAGCCCTTGTCCACCCTGACCAGTCCGCGATAGGTTGTCTTGCCTCCGTCCTTGCTTATGGATTTGCTTATTATTGTTGACCGCGTGTTCTTCGCCATGTGTATCGCCTTAGCTCCAGCGTCCTGCTGCTGTCCTGCGCCTGCAAATGCAATGGACATCATGTCAGCCCGCGCGCCTTCTCCGAGAAGGAAAACGCTTGGGTATTTCATCGTGATCTTGGACCCGATATTCGCGTCCAACCACTCGACAAATGCATTCTTGTGCGCGAATGCGCGCTTTGTCACGAGGTTGTAGACATTGTTCCACCAGTTCTGCAAAGTCGTATATCTAACGTGAGCCCCCTCAAGCGCGATGACTTCCACAACAGCAGAATGCAGGCTGTCAGCTGAGAATTTTGGCGCGGTGCAATTATGCACAACGATTCCATGACTCACATACGATTCATCTTCTTCTACACTGAAATTGTAGACATCCAAGTTTTCTACTTCTTCTTTAGTTATCGATTTTATTGGCACGAACGCATAATCAGAGTCTGGGTCTATATGAGCAAGTGAAACCAGCTTTTGCTTAAGAATAAGATTACCATTTTCAGTTTCATTTATGTTGACACTTACTATACCTGCAAAATACTCTAAATAATTGCTACCAACATATATCACAAATGAATTACCTCGTGGAAACTTTTTTTCCCAAACATTGATCGAGGCAAAAATATTCAGACGTAGTAGTATATCTCTTGTTTGCTCAGCAAGTTGTTCTGAAATGGTATTTATTCTAAATGCTGTCTTATAGCCATAGGTGAATCTTTTGCTAGTGAAATTGCCATCACCGCGCCAGTACCCTTTTATGAATTCTGCCTGCTTCTCTGGAGATTCTAGCATAAACCATTGTGGCAGTTTCTTATTTTTCGCACCTTTTCCAAATTCTTGCCTGAATAATCGTGCGGCAGTTGTACTGCATAGAACTAACGAGATACCACTATTGTATTCTTCATTTTCCAACGGTGTTTTGCCAAAGAATTTTTCTAATAAAACCTTCACGTCTTCAATACACTCTCTTTCTCTTTTGTTGAAAGTAAATGTAAGATAATGATCGCCAATTATTGAGCCTGCCGCCATATAATAGCCAACTAATCTAAAGAAATCCTTATCTGTTGTAGTTTTGAATTCAATATTTCTGGACGGATGTCTTCCTCTACCAATTGGGATGGAGAAAAATCTATCATCTTTGCAAATAACAGTTCTTTCTATTGGAATAGCAACATAATCATATTTTCTCAAATTAGCAGCTTCTACCCATTTAGGCTTCCATTCAGTATTTTTGTATTCCGATCTTTGTCTTTTTACGGCAAGAACGGGATGACCACCTGTTATTTTTATTTCCTGCCTGGAATCTCCATTATATTTTATAGTACATAGAGGTCCAGTGTGTTTTCTCCTCTGGACTTTATATACTGGTTTATAAGATCCCGTATGAGTCAGAACAGCATCTCCTTCTTTCACATCTTCAATTTTCTTTATTCCTGATATAGTTTTTATCTGAGCCCCTTTAGTAAAGCATCCCTCGATATAATGCACCTTGCTCCCTTCGTCCGCTATGATGAGCGTGCGCTCGAACTGGCCCATATTCGAACTGTTAATTCTAAAATAAGCCTGAAGAGGAATCGGGACTTCTACGCCTTTTGGCACATAAACGAAACTCCCGCCTGACCAAGTTGCTGAATTAAGTGCCGCAAATTTGTTGTCTCCCGGCGGCACAACTGTAGCAAAATATTTCTTGAAAAGGTCGGGATATTTCTTCAATGCTTCGTCTGTCGAGCAGAAAACAATGCCGAGTTTTTCAAGGTCTTCGCGCACCTTGCTGTACACGACCTCAGAATCAAACTGAGCCTCCACGCCCGCAAGGAATTTCTTCTCAGCTTCCGGGATTCCAAGTCTGTCGAATGTATTTCTAACGCCTTCAGGAAGGTCTTCCCAATTCTTTGCTTTCTTGTCAGTTGCGCTGACATAGTAAGTTATATTTTCAAATATGATTTTTGACAGATTCGCACCCCATGTTGGCATAGGTTTCTTTAAGAATATCTCTAATGCCTTCAGTCTAAAGTCCAGCATCCATTGCGGTTCGTCCTTTATCTGGGATATCTTCTCAATCACATCTCTCGATAAACCTTTTCCTGTACTATTCACGTTTTGCGTGTCAACAGAGAATCCAAACTGCTCTCCATATCCTGCCCTGAGATCGAGCAAAGATTTCTGGTCTGGCATTTTTTATTCACCCTTTGTTGTGTTATGATATTTTATCTCTTGCTTCTTTTCATATTCCGTCCTTTTTGCAGGTCCGCAATGTTCTGCCGCTAGCATTCCCAGCCAATGTTTTAACAATTTCAACTTCTGCCTCCTTTGTCCATGTATACCCTTTCTCTTCAAGATGCTCGGCTAAAGTTGCATCGCCTGACTTGACAATCTTGCCGTCCATCAGGATGTGCACATAGTCAGGTTTGACATAATTAAGGAGTCGTTGATAGTGCGTAATCAGAAGCGCTCCCATCTGTGTCTGTTGCGCAATTGCATTGATCCCATGTGCCACGGTCTTCAGCGCATCTATATCCAGCCCAGAGTCTGTCTCGTCCAGGATTGCAATCCTGGGGTTGAGCACAGCCAGTTGAAGAATCTCGCCCTTCTTCTTCTCGCCTCCGGAAAATCCTGCATTGAGGTAGCGGGATGAGAATGACTTGTCCACATTCAGCAGTGCCATCTTCTCCTTCAGAAGAGCCTGGAATTCCTGCAGGCTGAGCTTGTTGCCGTTGTTTAATGTGTTCAATGTAGTCCTCAAAAAATTGGCCACGCTCACGCCTTCTACTTCTGATGGATATTGAAAAGACAAGAACAAACCGAGCTTCGCCCGTTCGTTGGGCTTCATTGCAGTGATGTCTGTGCCATCAAACAGGATCTGGCCTTTATCTATCTTGTAGCGTGGATGCCCCATGATTGCATAGCTCAGCGTAGATTTGCCAGAGCCGTTAGGCCCCATAATCGCATGGATCTCGCCCTGCTTGACTGTCAGGTTAATTCCTTTTAGTATCTCTTTCCCATCAATGCTGACATGAAGATCGCGGATTTCAAGGGTGTGCATGTGTTACGCCTCATTTTACACAGTTCTCTGGATGTATAATTTCTGATTTGAGGTACTTCATGGTTTGTCCCAATTGTTGCCGAGAAATATAGTTTGTAACATAAATCGGTCTAGCTAAAACAGCAGCTAAAGTCAATACTGCCCCGGGCTTTCT
>CAYJMB010000014.1:0-5013 GCA_964371455.1 uncultured archaeon
TTTTATGAGAGGAAGTTGAAGCCAATTCAAGAGTTTTTTGGGTCTGATGTAGGGTATGTCATGATAATTCCAAAAGACATTTTTTATGCTCGCAGCCAGGAACAAGGAACTGTGTTCAATCGGTTTCGTGCAAGCAATGGTTTGGTTGTGCCATTTTATACAGACAGAAAAAGCTTCAGGAAAGATGTTTTGGCGCAGGCTCAGTATCATGGATTGAAACTGAAGCCAACCAGTAATTCCAGTCCTTAATCACAAAGCTCAAAATGCTTTCTTACAGCTTACTCTCTATCGCAGTCTTGAATACAGTGTAAGGCTGAGCTCCTTCTATTTTCTGCCCATTGATAAAGAACGCAGGCGTGCCTGTGACGCCGAGCTTTCTGCCTTCTTCCTGGTCCTTAAGAACGCGCTGTCGCATTGCGCCGCTGTCCAGGCAGAGATCAAAATCTGTCCCATTCAGCCCTGTCTCACGTGCGAATCTCTTCAGGTTGCCCGCTGACAGGAGGTTGTTTTTCTGGAACATCTTGTCATGCAGCTGCCAGAAAGCATCCTGCCCTCCTATGTCTGCTGCGCATTCTGATGCTTCAGCAGACTTCTGCGCATTGCTGTTGCTCGGCAGAGGGTAGTGCTTGTAGACAAATTTTATTTTTCCTGTGTCTGTGTACTCTTTCTTGAGCTGAGGCTCTGTCTCCCTGAAAAATCGCGCGCAGAACGGGCACTGGAAATCCGAGAACTCTGTGACCGTAACTACAGCGCTCTCGTTTCCCAGAAAGTTGTCATCATCAGGCGTCTTAACTTGGTATTGTACAGGCGTGATGCTTGTGGCAAAGTATACACCAGCAGCGATCAGGATAACCACGACAACAGCAGCGACGTATGACTTTTTTATCTTTCTTTTCGGCTTCTGCGCTTCCTGGACGGCATGCTTGGCATTTGTATGCTGCTGCAGAGCCTCTTCAGAATAAAATACTTTCCCGCATTGCCCGCACTTAAAGTCAGCCATGTTTTTCTCTTAGAATGAATCTTTTAATAGGAATTTACAATGCGGCAATGTCCACAAAAAAATTCTCACGTGCACTGCTTTCCAGCCGTAACACAACCCTCGCTGCCCGCCTCCCCTCTTTCAGGGCATCTCTTTGAGTAGAGGCATGCCTCATCTGTCAGGTTATTTAGTTGTGCTGTGAAATCTGTGTCTGCCTTATCAAATGTTATAAGGACTCTGTCAAGATCTTTTATTTCATGTTTCTCCAGATCAAAAACTTCTTTTTCATTCACGAACATCAGGAGTCTGTGTGTCTCGTTATTGCAGTAATTATCATTTGTTATGACAAAGCACGTAGAATTGAAAGTTATTTCCAGTGCCGCAAAAAATTCTTTCCATGTTGCGCCAGCAGCATGCTTGTGCGCAATCCATCCCGCGTTATCGTGCATGTGCGCCTTCTCCTCTTCCGCTGATTCGTGATGCATGTATTTGTCCTGCGAAAAGTTGATTCTTTCGCCGTGTATGTACACAGCAAAATCAGCATGCTCATGAATTTCTTTAGGAATTATCAGGTAAGCAGAAACAGTCAGTGATGCGGCGATTATCACCAAAATGGCGGCATGTATCTTTTTCATCTATGGAGCCTCTGAATTCATAGGAGTTTGCTTTTGATGCGTGGCAGGATCTCTTCCTTCACAAAAAGAACGTCAGACATCCATGAGCAGTGCTTTCCCACATGCAAAAGCCAGGATTTTTCTCCCCTGATGCTTCTGTATGTCATTCCTGCCATATAAGTAACGCTTATGTCCGTATCTGTACCTGATATGGATCCATCCGGCTTTCCAACATCCACCAGAAAATCTGTAGGACTGTCTTGTTCCCAGTCTCCCCCAACAAAGCGGTAGCTTGATTTGTCAAAGACAGGATGTTTCAGGTTGCGGAAGCATGTTAAGTTTATATTGTGGATATAATCAGGGAGCAGTGAGACGAAGCTATTTGCAAAGCTGGCTTTGGATTTCTGGGGAGTTGCGCATCTCCTTTCACAATCCTTGTCAGAAGAGCAGTCCTTTGCAGGATTTTCTTCGCACACCCCTGTAGGTTGTTCCTCATCTGCAACGCCCCTACATGTCGCGCCAACATCCCATGCCAGGGGTGGCCCACCTCCCAACAGCTGATAATCTACAATAGGGTCAAGGCCGTGCCAGTATACAGAAGAAAAGGTGGCCATGCTTCCTGCGCTGCAGCCAATTGTGCCAAATTTTACCTGTGGCGGAACGATATTGTCATGAATCCATTTAATGAGCTGTGCCGGTCTCTCTGTTTTTCCGTATAAAGTGGCCCCTTCATCAGGAGAGGAGCGCATGCCCCATCCAATTATCAGCGATAGCACTGTTTCTCCTCTCCATCTTGTGTCTATTACCAGAACATCCTCTTTTTCAAGTTCATACCGCAATGCTCTTATTGCAGGAGCCATCGTATCCATGAAGATTGTCCCGCCAGCTGCCTGGTGCATAAGAAGCGCTGCATTGTAATCATTTGATGGCTGATTGAATCTTATCTCTCCGGCCATTCCGTCAGAGACAAAAGCAAGCGTCTGGAGCTTTCTATTTCTCACATCAGTTTCATCAGACAAATAAGTGCACTCCTTCCAGTCTGCGCATTCCTCTTTGCACGAATATCTTATCCATTCATTTCCTTTTTGCGCATTCCAAAAAGGCCCTTTGCATACGACAAAGTCTCTGGTTGGAGGGGTGAATTTTGTCGTCTGTACTGCAGCTGCATAGATTATAAAAATAATTATTACCCCTAAGATAGCTGCTGTCAGAACTTTCATGTTACATCAATTATCTTAGCTAATTTAAGTACAGCAGTGGCGCCGCTGCGCATTTGTTACTGGAAAAATTTCCTCATAGCCGGATGCATATCCTCAAGATAGCGCTGGGCTATGTTCTCATAGAGGTTGTAGATGATCATGACAGTCAGCAAAATGCCTGTTCCTGTTCCCAGAGCGCCTGTGAAATCTGCGAATGAAGCCAGGAGCCCTATCATGATCCCGCTTATGATTGTCAGTATCGGTATGTACCTGTTCAGCACCTCCTCTACAATGCGCGGGTCTCTCCTGAAACCGGGAATCTGCATGCCCATGCCCTCTATCTGCTCTGCTACGCTGCGCGCATCCATCCCGCTTGTGGCTACCCAGAATATTGAGAATATAACCGAGCCTCCTGTAAGTATCAAGAGATATGCAAGCACGCGCGCGAATTCTTCTCCTGTTGGCAGACCAGTAGTTGAGTTGGCGACAAGCAGTGCAAGAATAAAGCCTGCAATGAGGGCTATGCCTATTACACGGAATGCGTTCTTGAATTTAAAGTAAAATGCCGAAAATGCGGCTATGAAAAGTATTGCCATAAATGTAAGGAAAAATATCTGCACAGATAAGCTTGTGGGCGCAATAAAGAACTGTGCAATGCCGCTGACAACATTGCCGTTCTGGTCGAAGCAGCCGAGAATGCCGCACCTCAGCCCGGTTTCTTCTATTGTTCTCGCAGTCATGCTCCCTACCAGCTGCAGATTCGCGAGCAGTGCAGCCACCAGGATCACAGGGATGTTGCTTGTATAAATTAAATTGAGAGGCCATCTTCTGGAGAAGCCGCGGATAGATCCGAATGCAAGAGGTATTTCAACTTTCAGCGCTTGTGCGTATACAACGGTGAGGAATATTATTATTGTTGCAATTATAGGCAGCATCGCTACGAATGACTGGAAGAATTCGCCAATGCCGATATACGTCACAGCCTGCGGTATGAGGCCAGCTGGTATTGTTTCTCCCGGCAGCGTGAGGGGATTGAACGCCCGCACAAATATCTGCCTTGTCACCCCTGCTGCTATGAACAGTGACACTCCTGACCCAATGCCCCATTTGGTCACAACTTCATCCATGAGCAGGACAAGGAATCCGCCGAATGCCAGCTGCCCTATGAGCAGCCAGTACAAGCCGGGATCAGGGCTTACAGGAGTAATTGCACCGAACGAGACATAGGCTATTGCCTCAAAGACCGTGAAGAATATCACCATGAGCTTCTGTGTTCCCTGGAATTTTTTCCTTCCTTCAGGCTCTCTGAGGTTCCACGGGATTATCTTTGACCCGACAAGCAGCTGTAAAATGATGGACGCTGTAACTATCGGTCCTATTCCAAGCGTCATCAAGCTTCCGATAGAAGAACCTAGAATAATATCAAAGAACTGGAATCTTTGTTGCGAGACAGGCGAGATTCCGTACAGAGAAATCTGGCCAAGAATGAGAAACAGAAGCAAAATAGCGCCTGTCCACTTGAGCCTGCTCTTGAAGCTCAGATGTCCTTTTGGTTCCTGTATACCAGGAAGCTTTGAAACTACTGTATCTACCAATCCCATGACCACACCGTTTTCTAAATTACTTCGAAGCAGCAATTACTTTTCCGCCTGCTTTTTCTATTTTCTCTTTTGCACGTTCTGAAAATTTTGCGACCTTCACTATCATGGCTACCCTCGCCTGTCCTCGCGACAATAATTTTCCATAACCGAGTTTTTGCAAGTTTATTTCGTTGCTGCTGTCTGCAACAAATTTATTCATATCACCGACATTGATTGTCTTTTCCTTTTTTCTTCTTGACACAAATCCTTTGTATCCATAGTGCTGTGGCTCTTTCGCAACAACCCACGACCACTTGTGCTTGTGCAAGCCTGCAAATCCCTTGCCCCCGCGTGATCCTTTGCCACGATGCTTCTTTTTTGAGCCGTAGCCTGTTCCCGCACCGCGGCCTTTCTCTTTTTTTCGGAATCTTAATGTCATGATTATCCAGCTCCTAATACATCTGTGTATCTGCTGCCGCTGTCTGGAAATATTATAACAGCATTACCGCTTTCTTTTTCAGATATTTTCCTTGCAGCTTCAAACACTGCACCACTTGAAATACCTACATATTGACCGTAATCTCCATGCAATCTTTTCGCTGCTTCTATTGCTTCGCTTTCGCTAACCCTGATTTTTTCAT
>CAYJMB010000014.1:5113-7483 GCA_964371455.1 uncultured archaeon
CATGGTTGTTCAACTCTACTCTCTTGTGCATCTGTGTCATTCATCTCTACATCATCCTCTTTATCATCTCATTTATCGCCTCGCCTCTGTAGCCTAGGTCGCCCTTGGGATACATCTGCTTCAGTGACTTGAACCCGCCTTTCGGTGGTCTCAATGCAATTATCTTTTTGGCGCCAAATTTTTTTTCCATCTCTGCTGACAACTCACCCCGTGCGACGAAGCTCTGGCATTTCTTCAGCATGCCTGTTGTTTGCGGATTGTTGGGCAGCACGAACAACGATAACTTTTTCTTTAATCCAAGCATCCGCAGGGTGTCCTTTATTTCACTCCTGGCTTTTATCTCTCCTTTCAGCCTTATCGCAGCCAGCATCAGTTTTCGCCTTCCTTTGATTTTGCTGGTTTGCTTGCTTCCTCAATAAAGTCCAAAGATTCATTTGTGTCTTCTTCTGTCACACTCTCTTCTGCAGCCGCTTCTGCGTCTTCATCAGAACTTTCTTCAGGTGCAGGTTTTCTTACATCGTCCGGCGAATAGTCCTGTGGAAATTTCATGCTGTTCATTTTCTTTAAGGCATTGTAAATAGCAAAGGCGTAGTTCACTCGTGAGCGCGATTCGCCATCGCTCATGGACCAGATGTCCTTAATGCCGGCAAGACGGATTATTTTCTTGGCTTCATCATTTATGCAGAGTCCTATTCCTTTAGGCGCAGGCATAAGCAACACTCTCACAGATCCTGCCTTGCCCTGTACCTTCACGGGAATTGAATGTGTTTCGCCGCAGACACATTCCCAGGAGCCGCAGGCCCTCTTTATGGGAATAATATTGAGTTTTGCAGCTACAATAGCCTTGTCTACTGCATCCCTGTTTTCCACTGCTTGCGCCTTGCCTATGCCCACGTGACCGTTGCCATCACCGACAACTGCCAGTGCAGAAACCCTGTAACGTCTTCCTGACCTGTGCATGCGCGCTGTTCTTCTTGTGGGAGTTCTCTTTATTCCTCCGCCTTTTCCCGGAGAACCGCCGATAAGAATTATTTCGCTCTGCAGCCCTGGTACAAGCTTGTCCACTATCTCAGGCTCTTTTATCTTTTTCCCCGAAGCGAAAATCTCATCAAGCGTGATTTCCCCATTTGCTACTTGCTGTCCTAATTTTGTTTTTGGTATCCAGTCCATAATCATACCTCTTGCAATATTTTTTCTCTCATATCCTCTGCTATTTTTTCCTTCACTTCATTGAAATGTTCTGGCAGCTTTTCAGGTTCAAGCCCGTTCTTCAGATATCGGGAAAAATGCACTGAATATTTTTTAGGATCTTTGGTGTGCATGATTTCTGCATATGCTGCGATATGCCTCCCTTCTATTCTTTCCTCTTTTGGCACAGCTTCTTTTCCAATATTGATTTTGATGCCAGCATCTTTTACCCCTGCAAGACATGCAAAAAGAGAAGACCCTCTTATTGACGTCTGCATGCCCAGATCCGGCACTACTTCATCTATCCCTTTCTTCTTTGCCTCCATGCCTATAAGCATGCCAGACAGATATGCAGCCGAAACATTCCCGCAGTGGCCCCTCCATCCGTATTTTTTAAGTGCAGCGGACGTTATTTCTGCTACTGTCTTGTCTCCGTCAGGGTGAAACTCAACAACCTGCAAATGAAAGCTGTTGCCGGATCTTCTGGCAACTAACCGTGGCTTGCCTGACCTGAGCAGCGCTAACCGCTGCGCATAATCTGTCTTCTTCTGCAACCGTCTTTTGAACTGCATATGTTCACTCTATTCTGTCTGATTTCTCTTTCTTGATCAGGTTGTTTCTCTCTAGGTAAATCATCACGTGCGTCCTGCTTCTGAATATCCCGCTTTTGGATTTTGTATAAACCACGCGGTATGTCTTGCCGTCAATTTTTTTCTCCGCCTTTAGGTCCCTCAGCAAGCTTCTTATAGCCCTTATCCTGTTTATCCAGTTTCTTTTTGCAATGCCGCTCACATGCCCTTTTCTTGAGCCGGTTCCGCGCCTTCTCCCTTTCTTTTTCTGCAGCTGGGTTTTCTTTTTTCTGAAATTGCTAACTCCTTTTTTCTGCCTTGGAGAGATGATGCCATCTTTTATCAGGCTGCGTATATCTTCAGCGGTGATAGCCTCCTTCACGTCGGCTATGCGTTCAGGATCTATCCACACCCTTGTCACGCCGCAGTTCAGTATCCTGCTCGCCATAATTTTCTGCGATCGTAATTCCGTCATTTTCTCACCCCATTCAACAACAGTCAGTTCCAGAATTTATTCTGTTCCTTCGGCTCTGAGAAAAACAAAACAGAAAAGTTATCAAAAGCGATGTTGCAGTTTTTGCAGCTGGAGCTGTCTTTCTGAACCTTGTTACCA
>CAYJMB010000014.1:7583-9561 GCA_964371455.1 uncultured archaeon
TTTACAAACATGATTATGATTCCTCCTTCCTTTCTGTGTGAACTGTTCCTGATTGTTCCTCTCCTGGCTTTGCCTCTGCAGTCTCCTTTTTGGTGCCGTCTTTCTCCTTCTTTATTTTTTTGCTCGCTTCTTTTCTTGCTGCAATTTCTTTTTCTCGCAGTGCCGATTTTCCCATTTTCTTTGCATTGAGAATTTTCAGATTCATCTGCTTGGCTTTCTCTGCAACTATTTTCGTCTTCTTCGCTCCTAACGACCGCGAAATTATTATGGCTTCCTGTGCATTCTCCAGATCTTTCAGTGATCTGACAACATTGAAATGCATGCCATTGATTGTATTCTTTTCAGTATTTTTTGTTCCGTGTCCTATAGCAACCTGCATTCCTGACCCGCCTTTTCTCTTCCGGAGCTTGCTCTGCCTGCCTTTCGGCCTTCTCCATTTTGTTCCAAGACGCGGGTAGCGGAAGTAGTCCTGGGATTTGAATTTTCTGCTCATTCTCTATCACATCCCGCTCCTATGGTCTCGTGTTTTGTTCTTTTCTACGATATTTGTGATAAGTTCTTCGCTGTTCGTTTTTGTGATCTCGCATAAGCCAAGAAGGTAAACTATCATGTCCCCAATGGCGTCTGCAACTTCTGCATCATTCTTATCCCTGTAAGCAGCCGCCAGTTCCCCCAATTCTTCTGTTAAAAGAATTATTTCTTTACCTATGTCTGCCGTATTAAAATTTCTTCGCTTTTTATTTTCAAAAATTTCTTTTTGCATTGCAATAAGATCTATCATTCAACCACCGTCACCATCGCTAAATCTCCCTGCCGCTCTCTGTTTTCCTCGCTGAAAGGAAGATCCCATCCTGGAAAATCCTCCTGTCTCTTCTTCTCAGCTTGCATGCGCGCTCTATGTTTGCAGCAGTCTGCCCGACATCCTCCACATTTATGCCGCTTACTTTTATGATATCTTTCTCTATTTGCACATCGCATTTGCCAAATATGGCCGCCCTTCTGACGCCTTTCTCGCCAAGGAAGTTTTTTATCTCAACAGTCCCATCCTTTGCGCTCACAGTTATTGGAAAGTGCGTGTATACAATTTTCAGTTGATAGCTGTATCTATCTGAAACCCCAACAAGCATGTTTTTCAGATGCGCAGAGATTGTGCCCACCATTGCCATTGCTTTTCTTTTTTCCGAGTCTGTTCTCACAATAATCTTTCCCTCGTCCTGTACAATCGCGATCTCTTCGTTGAATCGCGGATCATTGAAATCTTTCGCAATTTCGCCCTTGGGTCCTTTGACTGCTACGCTCTTGTCTGCAAGATTCACTTCAATGCCATCCGGAATAGTTATTTCTTTCTGCATAGCGCTCTCCTCAATAGACATATGCCAAAAGCCTTCCGCCTGTTTCCTGCTCAACAGCCTCTTTCTGGCTCATGATGCCTTTCGGCGTTGATACAACAAGGATTCCAAATCCTTTTGCAGGCAGATACCTGTTCTCCCATTTTTCAAACCCGTCCTTTTTCACGGCAAATCGCGGCTTAATTGCCCTGGACTTGTTTATTCTGCCGATGAGGTCTATTTTGAAGTGTCCTGACTTGCTGTCATCAAGGAATTCAAAGTCCCCGATATAACCTGCCTTCTGTATCACAGTCAGCACTTCTTTGATCGGCGACGAAGCCGGTACTATGCACATCCGCCTCCCTATTTTTCCCGCGTTGTTTATCACATACAGCACATCTGAAAGCAAATCGTGTCTCATTTCACATCACCCGAATTTCTTGAACCCTATCTCCCTTGCGACCTCCCTGAAGCATCTGCGGCAGTAGAAAATCTTGTACTTCCGGATAACGCCTTTCATGCTGCCACATCTCCCGCATTTGCGGCCGCCGCGCCCGAATTTTCTCTTTATCGCCTTGTTCCTCACTCTATCACCATTACAATTCTTTTTCTGAAGCTTCCTCTTTCCTGTCGTTTCTGCTCTGCAAGCT
>CAYJMB010000014.1:9661-14586 GCA_964371455.1 uncultured archaeon
ATTCTGCTCACCTTCTGTTCACAGCCTATTCAATAGCAACTCCGAATTTTTCTTTGATGAAATCCACTGCTTCCTGTTTTGTTATCAGATGGCTTTTCCCCACTTTGCCCGCAAGTCTTTTTCTTTTGATCCTGTAGCCCGGTCTCTCAAGCGTCACGCAGACATCCATACCCAGGATTCCTATCTTGGGCTCGTAGTCCATGCCGGGTATATCTATGTATTCCCTGATCCCGAATGAAAAATTTCCGGTGATGTCAAAGCTGCGGATCGGAAGCTTGTTTTCCTTTGCTTCAAGCAGTGTCCTGAGTACTTTTTCAGCATCGTCCCGTATTGTCACTTTGCATCCTATGGGCTTGTTCTTGGGCACATTGAACGTCGTTCTTTTCTTTGTTTTTGTGATGACAACCTTCCTGTTGCTGAACATCTCCAATATCTTCTTTGCATGTTCAATGTTGGTTTTCGTGCCGCATCCTATATTCAGCGTTATCTTCTCTATTCTTAGTTGCTTCATGTTATTCATCAGTCTCACCAGTAGATATCACAGGCTCTGTCCTGCCTATGGCAAAAATATAATTTAACGGCAATGTGATTTTTCTGTCTCCGGCAGATATCTTTGCAATATTGGGCCCGGCGCTCTTCACTATTCTTTTCTCATCCAGAATCCCCACTGTGCCAACATTGTGCCCTTTTGTGACTATGATATGCACCCCCTTTTCCTGTTTTATCACATCCTTTATTTTTCTGGACTGCACGTCAAAAATAACAACATCCCCAGTCTTGTATGATGCGTCTGCAATCATGTTGGTGCCATCATGAAAGTGAATCTGGATTATGCCATTCTTTGTTGCGGTCTTGCCCACTATTTTCTTCAGTTTGAACGCAGGCTCTTTCTTGTCAAGCAGCCGCATGTATATGCCATTCATTCCTGGGAGTATCCTGTAATGCTCTTCTCCGACTGTTACAATATCCATGAGACCTACGGGAAAGCCTGCCTCTCTCCTCGCAGTGCCGTCAATTTTTACTGTTCCTGAATTAAGAAGCTCCTTTACCTCTCTCAGCGTTTCTGCATAACCCAATAGCTCTCTAAGAATAATAGCTAGCGTGAGTGCATTACTCTTTGAATGAGGCCCTGGCAGCAGTGCAACTGTGTATTTCTTCGTCTTCTTCTCTATTGGCCAGAATCCTGGCACTTCAAGTCTTTTTACAATTGCCATTTTCATGCACCTTTCTTCGCCCCAGCAAACCGCTTTTTGTCATTCATGTCCAGTTTCATAACGAGCAGGTTGCTGGGGTCAATGCTGACAGCAACTTCTTCTCCGCTCGCCTTGCGTCTTTTCACATTTTCTATCTTGACTTTGAGATTCTGCAGGTCTATTTTTTCAACCTTGCCGTAAAGGCCCTTGAACTCTCCTCTTAGTACCTTGACCTCGTCGCCTTTCCTCAATGGCAGCGACCTTCTCTTGTACTGCTGCCTGAGGTCTTTTGCAAGGTGCGCGCTCATCATCTTCTGCCTCCTGTGCAGAGGCGCATTGTGCCTGTACTTTCTCTGCTTGCGTGGCTGCCTGCTCGCAAGCCAGTGATGGGAATATTTTGTTTTCATGATTATCAACTACATTATGTTATTTACAGCACGAACAGCATCTTTCATTCAGCCTGTTTCTAAAAAATTTTCCTCTTGCAAAAACTGTCCTTTGCTCATCTACCGACACTTGAAAACTGTATGTCATAATTTATCACAACACTATGCTTGCTATTTTTCCTATTGGCGTGAATCTTTCCACAACCTCTTTGGCAATAACAGATCTGATCTCAGTGCCCTGCGGCTCAAATGTTTTCGGATTTACCAGCACTGCTGCATTGTCTTCAAACTTGACGCGCGTGCCGTCGCTTCTTTTGTATGCCTGTTTCTGTCTCACAACAACCGCATACGCGATCTCGTGCCTCAGCTTTTCCTTGCCCTTCTTTACAGAGCATATTATGACATCGCCGATTCCCGCCTTCGGCAGCCGGCGCAGCTTGCCCTTGTGGCCCTTGACATTTATGAGCTCCAGCTCCTTGGCGCCGCTGTTGTCCGCGCAGACTAGCCGCGCTTTCAGCGGTATGCTCCTCACTACATTGGATGTCATTGCCTTCATGCTTTCACCTTCTCAAACACCACAAACCTCTTCGCCTTTGACAGCGGTCTGCACTCGCCAATATGCACTACATCCCCGGCTTTGGCAGAGATGCATCTCGGATTGTGCGCAAGCAGCCTTGTCTTGCGTCTCTCATATCGCTCGTATTTGTGCAGGTAGTGGTAGTAGCTCCATTCAACAACAGCGCTGTCAAGCGCCTTAACGGATTTGACAACGCCCTTGAATATCCTGCCCCGTATTTTTAGCGAGCCGTGCCATGGGCATTTCTTGCTTGTGCAGCTTTCACCGGGCATGTTTGCCTCCAGTCCGATATCCTTTTTCTTTTTTGTCACAGTCATCTCTTCTCACCACTTCTTGAATTTTTTCTTTATGCGGTCTTCTGGTCTTGCAACAAGTATACCGCCATTAACTATGAGCTTTTTCCCCCCAAGTGCGATTTTAAATGTTGTTCCTTGTTTTGCAATCCGCTTTCTCTTGTCTTCGTCTATTACAAATGTCTTCATGGTTTCGTCCACAACCCTGCCTGTTATTCCTACTAGGCTCCTGTTCTTTGCATCAACAACTTCGCACTGCAGGCCGATGATTTCATGTCTCAGTATGTTTCTTTCATTTCTCATGTCACAGTTCAACTCTGTTTGAATTCAGAGGTATAAACGTTCAGGAAATTTCTATTATCTCTTTTGGGAAGCCTTCCTTTATGAGGAGTCCCTTTACACGCAGCCTGTGATCGCCCTGAAGTTCTATTTCATCATTCTTGTACGTTCCGCCACAGGCCAGCTTGGATTTCATTTTTTTCATCAGCTCTTTCACGTCTATCTTTCTGGTATCCACCCCTTTGATGACGGTGATGTTTTTGCCGTACCTTTTCTGAACTAGATAGACCCTGATCTTCTGGGCCTCCTTTGCTATGGTTTCGCATACGCAGAGCTCCTCTGGCAAACCGCATTTTGGGCACGCCATTACGTGTTACCACCTCTTTCGCTATCGTGCGTCTTGATGCGCGCTATTGTTCTTCTGATTTCCTTCAGCCTTCCGGGATTTTTCACTGTCCCGCCGACTTCGCTGGAAGCGCGCTCTTTAGCCAGCTCAAGCTGCAACTCGCGCTTCTTGTCTTCTATGTCCTTTTCTCCTGACTCGCGGATTTTTTTCATTTTGAGTATTGCCATATCAAATTCTCCTATTTTTCAGCTTCTTCCTGAGACTCTTCTCTTTCCTGCAATGCCTGCCATGTCAGACTTTCTGCACGTCTCAGCATTAATTTCACTGTGATACCGATGTTTCCCAGTTTCGGGTTTGCGAGTGCAAATGCCCTTATGACATCCTTCTCTGCGGGGTCGCCGCACTTTTTTATGTAGCCGGCTGTGAATCTTTCAACCCGCGACCTCTGGCCTGATAGTTTCCCTGCAAATATTAGCTCGCAGCCGACAGCGCCTGCAGCCATTATTCTTTCCACGTAGTAATTCCCAAGCCTCTTGTAGTTGACGCCTGTCTCTATGGCAGCAGCAATTGTCTGGGCAATTATGTAAGGGTCCACGTCGGGATTTGTTATTTTCTGGACATCAATCTGCGGATTTTCTATCTTGAACTTTTCCTTTAGCAGGTCTACTGTTTCCCTTATCCTCTCGCCGCCGCTGCCTATTATCAGCCCGGGAGTTGTTGTGTGAATTATGATTCTCGTCACAACAGGCGTGTACTGGACTTCAACGATGCCGCACTTCGCCTGCCCGAATTGCTTTCTGATAAATTCTTCAAGTCGCACATGCTCTTTTGCCTTCTGTATGAATATCCTCTCTTTCATTTTGAACGCCCCGCGTTTGAAATGGCAGGCAAATTTATCTGTTTGATCATTCTGCTCCCCCTACTTTTTCTTTCAATTTTGCTGTTTTCACTTTCAATTGTTCTAGCTCTGACTTAGCAGCAGCATGCTCCTTTTCCACAGCCTTCTCAACCTCTGTCTTCTTTGCTGTTTTTGGTGCTATTTTTCCTGTGCCCCTTTCAATAAGCATGATCTCCATATTGGTGCTTTTCATTGCTGAACCGAATGCAGCTTTTCTTCTTCTCCGTCGTAGGGACGTTCCCTGATGCGCGCTTGCGTGAACAAAAAGCCGCTCATTGTCCAGTCCAAGGAACTCCGCATTTTTCTCGCAGCTTTCCAGAAGTTCAAGGATGTGCTTCACAGTTTTGGTGTAATACTTTCCGGCAAGGTTTCTCTTTCCTGCACTCAAATCATTCAGCATTCTCTTTGCGCGCTTCAGCGTCTTTTTTCTGATAACTCTGCAGATGAACTCTGCTGATTTGGTGGAAATCCTCATATTCGTCCCGCTGGCCTTTGCGAATTTTTGTTTTGGAGTGAATGTATATGTCATATTTATTCCCTCTCTTCATTGGCATTCGTAGTTGATGTTGTAATCTGTTTTATTGAACTATTCATACTCATCACTTTTGTGCAACAAACTTGCTGCTTCTGGTTGCGCCAAGGCCTGGCGCAGAGTGCTTGACCTTGTTTCTAGTCTGTGAAAATTCTCCTAGGTAATGGCCAATCATGGCCTCTTCTATCATGACGGGCTTGAACTCCTTCCCGTTGTGTATTCCAATCTTCGTGCCCACCATCTCTGGCAATATTATCATGTCCCTTACATGCGTCCTGATGAACTTGTTCTTGTCTTTGTTTGCCCTGATGGCCTCGAGCAGCTTCTTCTCCTGTTTCGTCAGCCCTCTATTCAGATTTCTTCTCTGTCTTGCAGGAAGCAGCAGCGAGAACTCCTCAAGGTTCATCGCCCCAAGTTCTTC
>CAYJMB010000014.1:14686-16582 GCA_964371455.1 uncultured archaeon
CTCTTTCCTGTTCTTCGTGGCGATATGCTTCCGACCTTCTTGCCAGGCGGCATGTGCCTTGAAACCGTCTTGTGCTTGCCCGGCCTTGTCTGCCCGCCGAACGGATGGTTAACTGGATTCATGTGAACTCCGCTTGTGCGCGGCCAGAGTTTGTTCCTTGTCCTCATCGCATAGAACATCTTGCCAGCTTTCATGAACGGTGCATCAACCCTTCCCGACGACGCAGCAGTTCCCACTGTTGCACGGCACAGCCCTGACAATACTTTCTTTTCTTTTGAAGGCAGGAGCACAACACATTTGTCTTGTCCCCTTGTGACCATTGTTGCAAAAGCGCCTGATGACCTGCACAGGCGTCCGCCATCTCTAGGGAGCAGCTCCAGATTAAAAATCTTTGAGCCTTCTGGAATATCTTTGAGCTGCAGGATGTTTCCTTCTTCAGCGCTGCCGGAGCCGACTTTTTGCCCGGTTTTCATTCCGCTGTATGGTATGATGTATTGTTTCTGCCCGTCAAAATCCACAAGCGCAAGAGGTGTTGATCTGCCAGGGGCGTGAATAATTTCAACAACCTTGCCTTCTGTTATCTTTTCCGGATACTCAGGCTTTCCGACAAACCTGTGCGCAGGAGAGCTGTACCTGGGCGTGCCTCGTCCTCTTCTCTGCTGCCTAAGGTTTTTTCCCATGATTGTCACCGATTTCCTTTGTGATAATGTTTGTTAGCTTCATCATATTATCCCAAGTCTTACTGCAATGTCTCCTGCTGCGCCTGACTGGCTGAATTTCACAAATGCGCGCTTCCTGCCTTTCTGGTCTATCAGTGTCGTGACGCCGGAGACAGGGCTCTGGAAAGCATTTTCCACAGCTTTCTTGATCTGCTTCTTTCTCGCCTGCCTGCGCACCACAAACACGAGCTTGTTCTGCGCCTCAATGAGCCGCACGCACTTCTCTGTCATGAGCACAAACTGTATTGTCTCAAAAGGATCAACTGTCTTGTCAACAGCAACCTTCCTCGCCGTCTTTGTCGTTTCTGTTTTTTGGATGTTTTTTTTTGCAATGATGACTTCGTCCTTTTTTTCCTTGCCGGCAATATTTCCTTTGCCACCATCCACCTGCTCTTCTCCATTTATCTCCTCATCAATATTTTTCTCAACCATAACTATTCCCCAAATCTTTCAGCAAGCTTCTGCAGTGCCGCTGCAGTCATAATAACCATTCTGCCTGCATCTGTGCCGGGCGCAAGCAGCTCTGCATTGATGTTCGCAGCAGTCACAGCATCAACGCCCTGGATGTTCCGTGCTGCCTTGATCATTTTGCAGTTTGTGCTGGCTATTATGAGCGGTCCTGTCTTTTTTTTGTACCTTCTGCCGCGCAGCTTGCCCCTGCCTGCGCGCACCTTTTTCTTCGCACATCGTGCGAGCTCCTTGGGAATTATTTTTGCTAGTGTGGCGAGCACATCCTTTGTTTTTGCAAGGTTTTCAAAATCATCAGCAAGTATTACCGGCGCGAACTCAGTCTTATGTCCTCTCTTCATGACGAGCTCTAGTTGCGCAGCCGCAGCCAGTGCTGACTTCACGGCAAGCAGTTTCTCTTTCTGATTAACATCCCTTGCCCATATTTTCTCTGCTTTCGGAGGATGCGCCCTTCTTCCTTTCACCGCATGCGGCGCAAATCTTGCTCTGTACGCATACATGCCTGCGCCCTTGCCATGTATGCGCGGAATGCGCGACATTTCTTTGTTCATCATGGTGAATCTGTAATGTCTTGATCCATGATAATGCGCGCTTGTCCTTTTGCCTGCCAAAGGATCTGAACCATACCGCTGTCTTGACCTGCTCTGCTGCACAAGCACAGCGCGCCTGATCACATCAGGTCTGTAAGGAGTGCTGAAAAGTGCAGGCA
>CAYJMB010000015.1:0-15865 GCA_964371455.1 uncultured archaeon
CGACCATAAGGGCGTTTATGTCATAGGTCACCTAGAATATGTGTTTGCCCCGATGACAATGCCCGACTTGGATGGAATAAAAACAGAAGATTTTGAACGCGCATTATACGATGTCCATCTTATAGAAGTTTTTGAATACCCAGTTAGCTGGAATGAAATTAATAGAGTTGCACCGTCGCATGAAATAATGGCATGGAAAGTAATTGCCCAGAAACTTGAGCGAGAAGAACTACCTCTCCTTAAACCAGTGTTTCAGCGTAGTTTCGGTCCTTCTATAGCACCAAATGCGCCATGGAGATATAGAGGCTATTATATAGCAGACCCCAGTGTTCTCCAGCTTTATGATGGCAAAGAGGTTCCTAAATGGTATAAGACATTGACGAGAACTGCAAGAGAAAGGGGTAAGCCTGCAAAAATTGCTGTAGTAGACGGAGAGCCTAAGCTTTTATTTTAAATTCATTCTGTCGGAACGAGCTTTCCTTTCTCCAGCTTCAAGACGTATACACCGAAATCCGCATCGTGGTTTGGCTTGAAAGTTACATTGCCAAGCAGGCCATGGTAATTTATTGCCTCGATATTTTTCCTAGTCGATTCGGCATCCCCGCTTTTTATGGAATCTTTGAGCATCATAATGGCGTCGTAAGCGTATGCGGAATAGGCCGATGACTCCTTACCGAATCTCTTCCTGTATTTTTCCTTGAACATTTCTGCTTTTGTGTAGTTGGGAAGGCTGAAAGCACCTGCTGTGCCATAAACTTCCTTCGCAGATTCTGACAGCCCTGCTTGTGTTGTCGGGTTTGCTATTAGTGATGTTGTCCCGAGGGTTGAATTAATTGACAATTCTTTTGCCTGCTTCACAATTGCGATAGCATGGTGATCAAAGCCAACTATATACAGGGCATCGGGTTTTGCGTCTTTTATTTTTAAAAGCTGCGTCCTGAAGTCAGTGTCAGCCGGCGCAAACTTCTCGGCAGCAACAATTTGGCCTCCTGCAAGAGAAAATGCTCGTGAAAATTCTTCTGTGCTGGACACGCCGTACTCGTCATTTATCGCAATGACTGCAGCCTTTACCTTTCCTATCTTATAGAAATAATTGGCAAGTGCAGGAGCCTCTGATTCTGCAGTATGGTAGTACCTGAAGACCCATGGGCTTCCCCTCGTGATGTTCTTCGCGGTTGTCACAATTGTGATAAGCGGAATTCTCGCCTTGTCGGCCTGCTCTGCGACGGGCACAGACACGCTGCTCAGCATGCTCAATACCACGGAAACGTTCTGCGCGGCAAGCTTCTGGAACGCAATCACGCCCTTGGACGGCGCGCTTTCGCTGTCCTCGACAACAATGTTAACAGGCCTGCTATTAATGACGCCTGCGGCATTTATGTCTTCCTCTGCTAACTGCACTGCTTCAGTCGCGTAACCGCCGTAGAATGCAGCCGGACCTGTGAGCGGCAGTATTGCGCCTATCTTTATAGGCTCTTTCTCGCCTGCAGTCTGCGACACACAGCCCGATGCTATTACTATGATTCCAATGATTAGCAACGCAAGTTTCATCCTTCCAGCTCCACGAAAGCCCCGTTCCTGAATGTCTTTATCACATATTCTCTTTCTGAGATATCACCGAATTCCTCAAACTTTATCCGGCCAGATACGCCCTCGAAGTCTGTTTGCATAAGTCCTGATATAAGCTGTTCTACATCATTTGGTTCTTTTTGAAGGGCAAGTATTGCTGCATTTGCAGCATCATATGCATAAGGCACGTTTGGCGATTGAGGTTTTTTCCCGAAACGTGTCTCGTATCTAACTATGAGTTCATCGTTTTTTGCAGTCTTTTTTGGGTATGGGTAAATAATCCCCTCTGCAAATTCCGGGAAGTTGTTGAGCAGTTCAAGGCTTTCTGTGCTTACCGTGGCAAAAACTTGCTTGTTAAAATTAAGCTCCTTGGCCTGTCTCAGGAATATGCCTTTGTTGCTTTCGGATGCAAGCGGCGTGAAAACAGAATCTATACCCAACTGCTTTAGCCGCGCAATTACTGTTCTGTAATCTCTTTCATTCATCTGCGTCTCAAACGTTTCTACAACTTTTATCCCCTTGATTTTGCCTTCTTCCTCAAGCAAGTCTCTCATGTTTTGCGACCATGCATTCTGGGAAAAGACTACAGCAGATTTTGTATAGTTTTTCTTTGACATGAACTCTACAAGTGACTTAACTTCTGATCTTTGGGTTGGATACGTCCTGAAGAAATATCTTGATTTGAATGCTTCTAGGTCCGCTCCTGCGGACGGCGATATGAGAACTACTTTCTGCTCTTCTGCTACAGGCACGGCAACTTCAGAAAATTCTCCCCATGTCGGGCCTATGATAACTTTTACCCCATCCACTGCCGCGAGCTTGCGCAGCGCAATTGTCGTCTGCGTGAAATCAGATTTCGTATCCTCTATGGTAAATTCAATCTTCTTCCCGTTTATACCGCCTGCCGCATTCGCCTCTTCAATGGCAAGCATAGCGCCATTTCTGTCAGCTTCGCCCCATTCGGCTGAGAAGCCAGTAATGCCAAATAAGCCGCCTATTTTTATCGTTTCCTTGTCCTGCGGCTGCGAGGCGCATCCGGCAGCAAAAATGACAGCGATGAGAAATAATGCTGCAATCATGTACCGCATAAGTTTAATTCGGTTGAGTCTTTTTAATATCATTTTTAGCTACATATGCCAGATATTTTTGATGTCATTGGGACGTATTTTTGACTTCTTTATGCAGCCTTTAAGGTCCGCGGATATTTTTTTCAGGTCCGTAGCGGGCTTTATGACAATTGAGCCTTCTTTCTTTTCCATTATACTTTTTTCCATAGAAATTCCCATACCATTGTTATTCTCACAAACAATAAAGATATCTTTAGTGTAAAATATACCTAGTTCTTCCTCCCCAGGTAAGCCTCTATCACTTTCCTGTTGCTCTTTATTCTTGACGGCGGCCCGGCGGCAATCTCCTTCCCGTAGTCAAGGACCACAAGCCTGTCGCAGAACGTCATCATCACGTTCATGTTGTGCTCGATTATCACGATTGTCATGCCCTTTTCATTGAGTTTTTTGATCAAGCCGAGTATCTGCTTTGTCATGGTCGGGTTCACGCCTGCGATAGGCTCGTCCAGCAGGAGCATCTCAGGCTCCATTGCAAGGGCGCGCACGATCTCCAGCAGTTTTTGCTGGCCGTAGCTGAGGTTTTCTGCCAGGTCGTTCGCTTTTTCGTTAAGATTAACCATCGTCAGAAGTTCCATGGCCCTCTCTTTCTTCGTCTTCTCCTCTTCCTGCACGTGCTTTTTCTTCAGCAGCTGCGTCCAGAAGCGCTCAGCATGCACGTACTTCTGCGCGATGAGCATGTTGTCCATGACTGTGAGCTTCGGGAAAAGCCTTATCAATTGGAATGTCCTGCCAATGCCAAGCTGCGCCACTTCATAAGTGCCGAGATCGGTAACACTTTCGCCCTTGAAGTAAATATCGCCAGCATCAGGGTCATAGATGCCTGTAATGAGGTTGAACATCGTGGTCTTGCCCGAGCCGTTTGGGCCGATGAGGCCAAGGATCTCGCCCTCCTTCACGTCGAACGAGCAGCTATCGACGGCCGTTATGCCGTCGAAAGTTTTTGTGGCTTTTTTGACCTGCAGAAGCGGCATTATATCACGACTTCCCAGATTTTTCCGTTCTCTACCCTTCTTATCTCGAAGGCGCCCACCAGTTCCTTCATTTTCGCGGCCTCTCTTTCAGTAGGCAGTGTGCGCCCTGAGAGCACGCGCTCCCAGTTGCTTTTTTCCTCTGTTTTCATATGTTCCTCTATGTACTATTCCTCAAATACTTTTCACGCGGTCACGGCTCCCTGTCAGCGATCTTCCAGAGCAGCTCGAAATGCTTCCTGTATGCGTCGGCGAGGTCCTTGTTCTCTATGATGATGATCGTGAGCGGGTCCCAGATTATAAAAATTATAGAGCTGCCCCATGTGAGCGTTGGTATGGGTGAGAAGAACTTCGGGTCAATGTACCGGTATTCCAGATACTTGTACTTGTAGATGAATTTCGCGCCTTTCCATGTGATCAGGCGCTCGCGCAGCCCAAGCTTGACCTCTTTCCTGAAGTAGGATTTCATAAGATAGGGGAATCTGGTCTCGAATTGGCTCTCGTCTACCCCGAATGCCAGCAGATCGTCGGTCCTGTTCAGCATCCTGCTGATTAATGTCTTGAACCCTTCTACGCCTTCATAGACCTCGACCTTCAGCGATTTTTTCTCAAGACTGGCAAGCTGCGTCAGCGACGGGATTATTTCATCGAGATGCTCCTTTTTCTCTCTTAATAGCTCCTCGAGCTTGGAGGGAGGCGCTGCGCGGTAGAACTTGACGTTGGATTTTATCGCATAGCTTGCAAGTCCCTTCTTGACCAGACTGTCCAGGAAGTCGTATATGGTAGTCCTGTGCATCTTTGTATGGACTTTTATCTTGTTGACCTGCGCCTCCCCGAGCCGCAGCAGGGCAAGATAGACTTTTGCCTCCCCTTCAGACAGGCCGAGCTCGATCAAAACAGCCTTGTTTTCCATGCGCATCTATTCACGCGGCAAGTCTTTAAAGGTGCTGTCGGAAAAACGACAGCACACATTAATATTACCACTTATCCATAGTTACAGACGGTGTGGCAGAAATGAAGGGGCCTTTGAAAGTAGTTATTGTTCTAGTGATACTGGCTGTTATTGTGGCTGCTATAGTTCTTTCGCAGCCTACTGGAAAAGCAACAGGAAAGAAAGAGGTAAAGGTAGGCGCGGTTCTTGCTTTGTCTGGCGACTATGGCGTCTTTGGCACGGCATTGCAGAGAGGCGTAGAGATTGCATCGGAAGAGCTAAATGAAAAAGGCGGCATAAGGTACAGCATAATCTTCGAGGATGACGGAAATTTCGAGATAATCAGGGCAGTCGAGGCGAGCAGGAAGCTGGTTGATGTCGATAAGGTAGACGTATCGTTTGTGACAGCTGCGAACGAGGCAAAATCTATTTCACCGATTTTTGAATCCGGGAAAACACCGTTGGTTGTCCTCTTTGACTCAAACAATGAGTTGGCAAATCTCGGAAATTACACGTTTGGCATGGGTTTCTCCACCGAAGGCGCTGCGCAGTCGCTGGCAAGATTTGCATATAGCAACCTTGGCGCAAGGACTGTAGCCATCGTCTATACATTTGACGACTGGTCTAACCTGATCGCGAAAGAATTCAAGAAGGAATTTGAATTGCTCGGCGGCAACGTCATGCTCTTCGAAAGGACGGATTTTTATGAGAAGGACTTCAGGACTATTATAGAAAAATCACAGAAGACCGATGCAATATATGCGCCGCTTCTCCTGCCCAGCAAACTGATAAAACAGTCCAAGGAATTAGGCTACAAGGGCTACTTGCTTTCGGCCGACAGCATGGGGCAGAACCAGATAGATGCTGCTGGAGGCGCCGCAGACGGCGTTTATCATACGAATGTCTATGTAAGCAAGAATGAAAAAATCCGGAACATTGTTGAAAAATACAAGTCGAAATACAAAGAAGAGCCAAAAGTCTTGCCCCTGACAGCCGTCGGCTACGATGCGATGTACGCTGTAGATGCTGCTGTCCGTGCAAGGGGCACCAGCCGCGAGCAGATAAAGGAAGGTCTTTACGAAATCCGCTTTGAAGGCGCTACCGGCACTGTCGATTTCGACGAGACCGGAATGTCGCCGAGATTCGAGAGAGTTTTTTTGGTTGAGAATGGGACGGCTGTGCTGGTAGAGTAAATTAAATATAGCTAAAGAGGTGTAGCAAATGAAAAAACTAATTGAATATAAGATGGAAGAACGTGAGGAAGCCTGTAAGAGATGTTAATGTATTTGTTCTCCGAGCAAATCAATAGCATCCCCGTCATTGAATTCCCTCACGGGTTCGATAAACCTTGTGCGTCTCGGTTTCTGTATCCTCTTCTTCAGGCTTTCTATTGTTCTCCTCTTTTCCTCAACGTTGAGTTGCGCAGAAACGACGATGTGGATTCTGTCTTCCAGAAGCCGTGCATGGGAAACTTTGACATCTTTTTCTTCCACAATCACAGAGTAGGTTTTGCCATTCACTTCTATAAAATCATGCTCATCAGTTTCCATAAATACCATCTTTTTTGGTGCCAGCGTTTATTTTCGCCCGCGCTATGCGCAGTTCATCGTAAGAGTAGCCGTCTCCAAGCTGCTCCTTCAGCGGCGTGAGATTTTGGGTTTTAACCAGCTCCATACATTCTCGTATAGCCTCCTGTTTCTCTTTTGGCACAAGCCTGTCAATATTTACATCCTCGCCTTCCATAAGAAGCTTTTCTATATGCGAGGCAATGGTGCTGGGCGCGAGATTTCTCACTTTGGCAATGTGCTCAAGTGCCATTTCCTGTCTGCAGAGTTCGAGTGTTTTTCTGCACGTTTCGGAGCGCAAGGCAGCAGCAGGTATTTGTGGCGCTTCCTGAAAGTTCTGCTTCGGCATTCTTATGATTCCATGCTCATTGCAGTAATCTTGGATCGCTTTGAGAAAAACATTTCCGTAGCGTCCGAGCTTTATCTCCCCTACGCCGTGTATTTTCATTAAGCTTGCTGCATCCTGCGGAAAATATGTTGCAAGCTCTTTCAGCGTCGTATCGGGAAATACAATATAAGGCGGGACGCCCTCGCTGTCTGCGATCTTCTTCCTTAGGGCTCTCAATATTTCAAACAGGGCAGAATCAAAAATATCTGTGCGTGGTGTTTCTCTGGTCGCCTGCAGAGGCTGCTCTTTCTCCGCGGGCTTCGTTAGCAAAACAGGCGCTTTGCCGGATAAAATGTCATTGCTTCGTTGGTTGAGCTTGAGAATTGGATACTTGTCTCCAACAACATCAAGACAGCCCCGATGCACGAGCTCTCTGATAAATGTCTGCCACTGCTTTTGCGTATGCTCTGTTCCTGTGCCGTAAGATTTCAGAGAGCTGTGATTATATGCAGCCGAGCGCCTGTTCTCTTTTCCGGTGAGAAGTCCAATTATATAGTTCATTCCGAATCTCTGGCCAGTATCCTGGATGCAGCCAAGTGCCTTTTTCGCAATTCCTGTGCCGTCAAAGGTTTCTGGAGGCTGCAGGCATGTATCGCAGGTATTGCACTCTCCGTTAAACACTTCCCCAAAATAACCAAGAAGCATCTTCCGGCGGCACTCCGCGCGCTCGCAAAAACTGATCATAGACTGCAGTTTTGCATAAGCCATTCGTCGCTTGCCTGGATTTTTCATTTTCTCAAGAAAATGCTCTATCTTTATCTTGTCACCGTAGCTAAAAAACAAGACACATTCGCTCGGCAAACCATCCCTTCCTGCTCGGCCTGTTTCCTGATAATAGCTTTCAATATTTTTCGGCAGGTCGTAATGAAATACAAACCTGACGTTCGGCTTGTTGATTCCCATGCCGAAAGCTATGGTGGCGACAATAAGCTCGGCATCATCCCGGATGAACTTTTCCTGGTTTTCGCTTCTCATTTCGGCCGGCATGCCAGCATGGTATGGAAGGGCCCGGAATCCGTCGGCGCGGAGCTTTTCTGCCAGCAGCTCGGTTGTCTGCCTGCTCTGGCAGTAGACGATGCCCGATATGCTAGGACGTTTACGCAGATAGTCAGTAATCTGTTTGTATGCGTCTTTTTTGGGCCTTATGTAATACAGGAGATTCTTTCTGTTGAAGCTAGCTCTGTACATCTTCGGCTCCCTGAGATCAAGATGATGGACAATGTCTCTTTGCACCTCCTGGATTGCAGTTGCAGTCAGCGCCGCAATGGGAACAGAAGGAAAATGCTGCCGCAGGAGATTTAGCTTGCGGTACTCCGGGCGGAAATCATGGCCCCACTCGGAAATGCAGTGAGCTTCGTCAACAGCAAACAGGCTGATGTCCAGCGTTCTGAGAAATGGCAGGAAGTCTTTTGATGTCAGCCGTTCAGGGGCGATGTAGAGGATTTTATCTGTGTTTTCAAGCATGCGTATTTTAACATTTTCTATCTCTGCTGCCGAGAGGGCGCTGTTTATGAAAGATGCGCCTATGCCATTGGCCCGCAGGCTGTCCACCTGGTCCTTCATGAGCGCGATAAGAGGCGATATGACAATTGTTATTCCATTCTTCATGACAGCAGGAAGCTGGTAGCAGAGAGACTTCCCGCTTCCGGTAGGCATGAGCACAAAGACGTCTTTGCCATCCATGACATCGCTGATTATCGCTTCCTGCAGCGGATGAAACTCGGAATAGCCGAAATGTTTTTTCAGAACTTCGCGTGCATCATGCATAAGGAATGTTGTTATTGAAGTTATTTATTTCTTGTTGAATGGATTGATGACATTCAGCCACGGCATCTTGAAGTCTTTCGCATTTTCCGTGTAAAGGTTAAGGATGCCGTTTTTTTTCATCGTCGCCGCAAGCAAGGAGTCCCAGTAGGACATGTGGTGTTCTTCTGATATCTTCGCTGCTTCCAGAGATGTTTTATGGTCAAAATCCAGTTTTACAAAGCCGGAAAATTCTATGATATCTGAAATGATAGTAATGGCTTTCTTTTTTTCAAGAACTTTCTTTCTCGTAGTCACAGAAAAGAACTCCGAGAGATTTTGGGTTGAGATTGCCAGATTTATTTCTTTGTCCCAGCATCTGTCGATAAGGGTCTTTGATGTCTTGTGTTTTGCCGGGTCTGCCTCGTCATAGTTATAGATAAGAATATTGGAATCGATGAGGAAAGTTTCATGGCTGCTTTCAGTAGCGGTCATAGATTTCGTCCCTGTTGAATTTCCAGTTCTTTGGCAGTTTGTATAGGCATTTCTCGCTCATCTTCATCTGCCTCTCTGCAATTTCCTTGTCCTTCGCTTCCTGAAGCATCTTCCTGACAGCTTCGCTGACAGCTTTGCCTAAATCGCCTTTTTTGTTTCCCTGTTCTGCGACGAGTTTTCTCAGCTCGTTTTCTATATCGTCGTCCATATTGATTGTTAGTGTTCCCATACAAATCACTGATATATTTAGAATTAAGAAGTATTTAAATATTTATATCTTGTACTTACATCTTTCTTCCTGAACGCATACTCCCCGAACAGCCCTCCAGGCTTCCTCAGCAGGATCGCCAGCAGAAGCGCAGCATAGATCATCTGCCTGCCTGCGCCCACAAGATTGGAAGGCAGTCCGATGAAACGTAGCGGTTCAGGTAATAGTATCAGCAGGAATGCGCCGGCAATCGATCCTCTAATAGAGGCTGTCCCCCCAATTATTACCATTGACAGCAGCAAAACAAGCACAGGAAACGAGAAGCTTGTCGGGTCTATGAAAGTTATGTAGTGCGCATAGAGCGAGCCGGCAATGCCTGCGAAGAAAGCAGATATCGTGAGCGCCAGTGATTTGTACCGCAATGTGTTTTTCCCTAATGTCTGCGCCGCTGTCTCATCTTCCCTTATTGCCTTGAGCACGCGGCCGAAGGGCGAGTTGACTGTTCTGTAGATTACTATGATGGTGACAACAAGAAATACAACTGTCAGCAGCAGGTAAGCTTCGAGCCCGGAGAAAACAAACCCAAATAGCTCAGGCTTTGGTATGCCCGGAATGCCCAGCGGCCCTCTTGTGAGGTCAGTCCAGTTCTTCAGCACAGCCTCAACGATGAATGCAAAGCCAAGAGTCCCCAGAGCAAGATAGTCGCCACGAAGTCTGCGTGCTGGAATGCTGACAAGATAGCCCATGACAGCTGCGAACAAGCCCGCAGCCAGCAAAGCAACCCAGAACGGCGCTCCCAGTCCCAGCACCAGCAGCGCCGATACATATGCGCCTACGGCAAAGAAAGCAGCGTGGCCGAGATTGAACAGCCCAGTGTAGCCCATCGACAGGTTCAGCGAGACGCTGAGTATGGAAAATATCGATCCGAGGATCACAAGGTTCTCGAAATAGGGAAGGACCATAGATAAATAATGTCTGGAAGTTATAAAAACACTTTACTACTATAATTTTTCAAATCTTCCATTTCTGATAGTCTTTAAAATATACAGCTTCTCTTTGACGGCACCAAATTCGTCAAATGAAATTGTATTGGACGCGCCTCTAAAATTCTCCACCTTTTTAAGAAATTTTATCACATCGTCGCTGTTTTTTGCACCGCTTTTATAGGCCTCTAAAACAAGCCTTGCCGCATCGTAAGCATTAGTGGCGGAAGGCGACGAAGGTTTTCTTTCATATTTCGCCTCAAACTTTTGTACGAATATCTCACTTTCAGGTCCTTCAGAAGGCCATGTATACATCATACCCTCGATGAATTCGCCAAAGTTTTCAAGAAGAGGATTGTTCTCCGTGTTGCTTGTTGAGAATATAGATATATTCAAACGCAGTAATTTAGCCTGTTGTGCAAACTCGCCCTCTGTAGGAGGAAAAGCAAATGGCACATAGACAGCATCGACGTTGTCCTCTTTTATCTTGAGTATTATAGTTCTGAAATCCTTCTCGTCTACTTGTGTCCCATACGAACCAACTATGGTCAGATTCGTCTTCCTGACTTCTTCTAGAAATATGTCTTTCATATTCTGGGACCAGTCGTTAAAACTGTAAACAACAGCTACCTTTTGATACCCTCGTTTTGTCATTTCTCTGACAATTGGTACAACTTCAAATCGATTTCGCGGCCACGTATTGAAGAAATATAGAGAATGAAGTTCTCCGTCGTTTCCGCCTCCTGCCGAAGGCGATATCATCAATTTTTTATGTTCAAGCGAAGCAGGGACAGCTATCTGGAAAAACCATGTAGGACCTATTATAACATCAACGTTATCAACCAGAAAAAGCTTCTTTATAGCAGAGGAAGTTTTTGTGAAGTCGCTCTGCGTATCTTCGATAACAAGTTCGACTTTCCTGCCGTTTATGCCTCCTTCTTCGTTTACCTCGTCTATTGCAAGCATAACGGCATCCTTTTCACCTTCTCCGAATTGGGAACCGAATGAAGTAAGGGCGAATAAACCGCCTATATTTATTGTATTTTCGCTACTTTTTTCTACCAGAAACAAAAAAGCAATAGCTACAAATACTACAACTGCTAATGCATACCACACCCGCATTTCCTTACATAGCCGTTAATAAGTATATTTAATTTCATTCAACAGTAACTGTTGAATAAAAAATGAATTTTTATAGATTTCTATCAAACTTGATTTATGTACATAGAAGCACTGAAGCACCTCGGTTTCACAGATGGCGAAATAGCTGTATACATTGCTTTACTCGAACTAGGGCCGAGCACTAACAGCCCTATTGCAAAACACAGCCAACTCCAATCCTCTTCAGTTTATTATTGCATAAATTCGCTGATAAAGAAGGGCTTTGTGACATTTTCAATAAGGGCGGGCAGGAAATATTTTGAGGCTGTAGATCCTTCTGTATTGCCATCCATAGTAGATGACGAGATAAAAAGCATAGAAGATGCAAAAGAAACCCTTCAAAGCGCTATACCGGAACTTCTGTCAAAGAAGGCATTTTCAAAGGACAGGAACGAAGCCAATGTTTACTATGGCTTCAAAGGAATAAAAACAATATTCAGAAAAATCATAAGTTCTCTTAGGCGCGGCGACACTTACGAATCTTTTGTCATAGAACAAAGACTTGACGAGCCAAAAGACGTACAGAATTTCTTCAAGTCTTACAATAGAGAAGTAAGGAAAAAAGGTATACGCATCAAATTACTCGCGCACCAAAGTCTGCGACCTATATTCACCAAAATGTATGGTCGGGAATTCCTAAAAAAATACCAAGAAATTCGCTATACAAACAAAGTTATACCTATAGGAACCACAATGGTCAAAGACAGCATAATACATTTTGTGTGGTCAGAGCACCCTATTGCTTTTGAGATAATAAACAAGCCCATAGCCGATTCATACAGAAAATATTTTTACAACACATGGAAAGAGGCAGCACAGCGCCGATCTTAATTGTTTCCTGCTGCCGCACGCATCCGGCTGCAAATGCGACAAAAATCAACACGAGTGCAACTGTTTTCATCCATCATACCTCACAAAAATATCTCAATAATCTGGTAGTCGGCGTTATATTTTTCCATGTGATCAATGAATTTATCTTTATGCTCTGACGGAACTATTATCGCGCTTTTTCCCATCCTCATGCAGTTGTATTTGGCGGCCATGCCGCGGTATCGCTTCTTTTTTACGGAATAGCCGTAAAGCTTGTTCAGGAAGGCTCCCCTGTTTTTCTTCGGCTGATCCCATGATATGATGAAATGCTGTTTCAGCCGGCTTTTTTCCACGCCGGACGTGTAGCGGCCAAAAAGCACGATGCCCGTGCTTGTAATGCTGCGCTTGAGACCTTCCCATTCATCAAGTTTTCCTACAATAACGTTGATTTTATTGTCAACGCCTTCCAGCTTATATCGGAGGGCGATTTTGGACAAATAAAAGTCTTCTATGATTTTATCTAGCATTTTTTTGAGATTTTTTCCCTGTGTTTTGCCGAGATCGGCGTCAAAAAACAGGTCAACGTCTGACGCGTCTGTCGCTCTGTCTTGCGCCACGCTGCCGAATAAAATTATGCTGGCTATCTTATTTGTCCGCTTTTCCGGCAGGTTTTGCAGAATATGGCAAACCGCAGAAACCGCGTAATTTTTAAACTTGTCCATTTTCCTCGCCTTTTGTCAATTTTTTGATCTCGAGAAACCTGTCTATCTTGTTTCTTAGAATTTCATCGTCATTTAGCGGAGCTCCATAAACTATTTCGTTCCTATCGCTCTCTATTTCTCTTGCGATTGACAATATTTCCAGGATATTGGGGATTTCGTCTATTCTTTTCGTGACTATCGCAGAAAGCCTCAGCCTTGCATTCCTGTCGCCCAGCTTGAACCATTCATGCTTCACATTGGCGCCGGGTTTTATGGCGCGTAGCCTGTGCAGGTACAGCTCTATGGCGTGCTGTATGCCAAGGGAGAGCATGAACATGAGCCTTCTTTGGTAATCCAGCATATCGCCTTCCAGTGCCTCTTTTATCGTGTCCTCTGTTTCCTTTAGGGCATCTTCATGCTTTTCTTCCTGCATTGCTATAATTAAGACACATGACTTTAAATAAGTTTGTTATATAAAATTAAGACAAATGTCTTTAAAGAGGACAGCCTTTCAGGTCCATCAGCGACTTGTACCTCAACAGCTTTATGGTGTCGAATTTTATCCTGCCAGATGCGCCTTCGAAGTCGAGTTTCGTCAGCTCGTTGCGCACGCATTCAGTATCCGCATAACTGCAGTTCTTCATCGCCTTGAAAAGCGAGACCAGGCCGTCATAGGCCTGCGCCGCAAAATTGGTAGAAACATAGAGTACGCCGTCAGCAGATTCTTTTGCTGTGTTTATGAAATCCGGGCCCTCCACGTGGCGAGTTTTTGCTAGTTATGCAGGTTCAATTATAATTTTGTTCTTTTCAACAGTGACATTTACTTCTTCGCCTGCTTTTAGTTTCATCCGGTTTTCTACAGACTTTGGTATTCTTAGCACCAAAGAGCCGCCTATTTCTCCCAGCTTGCGGGTGACCATTATTTTTATTGCCTTCTCCTTCTTGCGCAATGCCTCCCTCATCTGCTCTTCTGTAAATTCTATTTCGCTACATTTCCGGCATTTGTAGGCTTGGCTCTTTATGCCCGGCACAATCTCTACTTCAGCCAGCTTTAGCTCTCCGCCGCATTCACATCTCGTATATTTTTTCATATTTACCACCTATTGTTATTACTTTGAACCTGTCAGGCAGTTCCCTGACCACCAGCACTATTCCATCTCTTGATTTGTCTAAGAGGTGCATCGAGTACGTAACATTCTTGCCTCTTATCCTCATAGCACCGCCAATATCATTTTAATATTAAATTAATACTAAAAGAATATAAAGCTTTCACGCTTCTTTCCTCCTCTCAAAATGCTATAATTATCACGTTAAACAATTAGAATATCCGCTTTATCCCCGGCACCTTGTCGAAATCCGGGTCGTTGCTGTATATTTCTGTTACGCCATGCCTTAGCATCACAGATATGATGACACCGTCTGTAGGGCCTATCTTGTATTTGTCTGCTATCTCAAGCCCCTGGATAAAAGTGCCAAAATTGTCTTCTGCTATTTTTACATTGTCTTTTTGAAAAAGCGCGAAGGTCTCTATTATATACGGAATATCCTTGCCGCGTGCGAGCATATCGAACATAAACTCTTTGAAAACGGCTAGGGGGATGAAAATTTCCTCGCCTTTTTCGATCCCTGCAATTATTTCCGAGGCTTTTTTGCCAAACTTGCTGTCCTTCACAACGTGGTAAATAATTATATTTGTATCCAGGGCTTTCATCAGATCACTTTTTCAGCTTTTCAAATCTTTTCACAGCGGCTTCTGCTTCAGCATTTTCAATCTCTTCAAGCGTTGCCGTGCCTTCCACCGTGCCTTTCAGGTCCATCAGCGACTTGTACTTAAGCGGTTTTATCGTGATATTTTTGCCTTCTTTTACCAGTTCGACCTTTGTTTTCGCTTCCATGCCTTCCTCCTTGCGCCACTCCTGCGGTATGACTATCCTGCCCTGTGCGTCTATCTCCTTTATCACCATTTTCATTCATTATCACCATTTTATTTATAAATGGTAAAATACTTAAAGATTGGCACCGTTAAGGCTTGTGTTAACCTACATACCTCACGAACGTGCCGTTTATTATCGTCTTCAGTTCAACGGGCTTTTCTACGACATCGCCTGTAGAATCAAATTTTATTCTGCCCGAAGCGCCTTCAAAGTCCAGTTTATAGAGCTCGTTTTTTATACAGTCCGTATCGCTGCCTGTGCAGTTTTCTAGTGCATACGCAAGCGCCAATATACCATCGTATGCTTGCGCACTAAGTTGAACAGGCATTGTACCGTATTTTGTTTGGAATTTTTCAGCAAATTTCATAGAGATACTGCTAGAATTAATATCAAATGCAGGAGCTACGTATAAAACACCTTCAGCGGCTTCGCCCGCGGCGTCTAAGGTCTGCTGGTCTTCTATGCCGTATACGTCACTAAAAATCTGCGATTCGAGGCCTATTTCTTTTGCCTGCCTCAGTATTATGCCGCCTTTGTTCAGCCTTGTAACAATTACAACGGTAGACAAATTTTTTTCCTTAAATTTGGATAATTGTGTTCGAAAATCTGTATCGGTATTTGCAAATACCTCTTCGGCAACAATTATACCACCAAACTGCTCATAAGCTCTTTTGAAGACATCACGCATCCCTATACCATACTCGTCATTAACATATAGAAAACCAACTTTTTTGATACCTTTCAGCGCAATCATTTTCGCTTGTGCCTGGGCCAGTTGAAGCGCTGTTATCGCTGTCCTGAATGTATAGTCATTTTCAGTTCTGTATTTGGGCGTGACAGAGCCTACATCCATCTGTATAATCCGTTCCTGATTGCTCAATGGCGCAAGCGCGAGCGTAATAGAGCTCGCCTGCGTAATTATTAGACTTACATTGTCCACATCCCTTAATTTTCTTAATGCAGAAGCTGCCAAAGAAGGCTGACTCTGGCTGTCCTCATAGATTATTTTTATTTTTCTGCCGTCTACGCCACCCAGGCTATTAATTTCTTCCGCAGCCAAATCTAACCCTTTCCTGCTCCAGTCGCCATACTGTGCATCGACGCCCGTTAATTGAAGGATAGCGCCTATCTTAACTGTCTCCTGCGGCTGCTGCATTTTCAGATAAGTGCCGTAAGAAGCAAGCACTATCACAATCACGGCAATTGCCACCCACTGCGTTCTTCGTCTCACACCTCCTTCCTCCCGAACAATCCCTGCGGCCTGAAGATCAGGAATGCCACA
>CAYJMB010000016.1:0-15095 GCA_964371455.1 uncultured archaeon
CTGTTTCTGGATTAACCCTTTGTCTTGCTCGATAGTCTCTCAATTCTGTTAATGACTTGAACGGCTGTCCTGTTTCTGGATTAACCCTTTGTCTTACTTGATAGTCTTGCAATTCACTTAATGACTTGAACGGCTGTCCTGTTTCTGGATTAACCCTTTGTCTTACTCTTGTATAACCATAAGTAGTTGAATAAGCGGTACCTGTTCTTCTAGATATTTCTCGAACAGACAAACCGCCATCATATAATTCTCCCATTAATTCCCTTGTCTCGTCCGGTATTTTTCTAGGCATTTTTAAATATATTGAGTTGGACTTTAAATAGCTTTCTAATTTAACCATTTCCTAGTAATAACTACTATGCCGCTTGCCAATACTTGCTTATGTTAAAAATAAGAGACATTGTGAACATTTCTCTATTGTATACGATCTATAAAAATCACCAACAGAAACTTAACAAATTTTGATTTTTATAATTTCCAACAATTAAATTAACAATGCATTAACAACGTATATATTTAAGCTTTTCTATTCTTCACTACATATAAGTGATAACAAGTTCAATGCGTCGCCAGATATTCCTTGATATGGCTTATCACGTTGATGCTGTACGAATCGGTATTGTTCTTCTCCGCAAGGCATCGGCTTGGAAGCTTTATATATCACTACTAGTGATAATATTATCATAAAAAGTGATATTATGGACCTGCGTTTGAAAATAGTCGATTTACTGTCCAAAAACATGGAGAAGATCTTTACGATTAATGAAATAGCCAAGTCTCTCGGAGAATACTATTCATTCGTGCATAGAACAGTGGGCAAACTGACCAAAGAAGGAATAGTCATACAAACCAAGGCGGGTAAATCGCATCTTTGTTCGCTGAATTTGGAAAATGAAAAAACAATGGCATTAATACAGCTAAGCGAGATCGAGAGCAGGGATGAGTTTTACAGAAAAAACAAAGAGCTAAAACTAATTTTCGATGATTTTGTGAAAGGGGCGGACAATGAAAAAACAATCGCAATTATTCTATTCGGTTCTTATGCTAAAGGGACTGCAAATAAGGAAAGTGACATAGACATTCTGATTGTGGCCGCAAGAAAATTCAACATAGACAAGATAGCAAAAGAAATCCATGCGAAATATGGAAAGGAGATAAGCACAGTTTTGATCACTCCTGAAGAGTTTAGAAAGCAAAAGGACAAGGCGATAATCAAAGAGATAATAAAAGACCACTTTGTTTTGTATGGGGCAGAGAGTTTTGTAAAGATGGCGGTTGGAAAATGAAGTCCAGAAACATAATTTTTAACGCTTTGAAGAGGGCAAAAGACCAAAGAGGTTTGAGAATAACAAGGAGAAACGATAATCTCAATCGCAGCCATCTCAATAAAGCGGACCACAATCTTATCGTGATGACAGATTTGAATAAACTGGGGTACGATGATTGGACAGTCATCGCAGCTTATTATGCCATGTACCATTCAGCATCAGGTCTTCTTGCAAAGATAGGATTGGAAAGCAAGGATCATGCAACGACTGTTGCAATTTTAGAATATTTTTTCGGTGAACATATAAGCAGGGAGTTTCTAGGGAAATTCGACCAAGTTAAGGAAAGGAAAGACACGATAGAAGCTGTGACTATAGAAGAAAAGTATATTGACTATATTTGGAAGGCCAAAAGGGCAAGAGAAACTGTTCAATATGGGATTTCTATAAACTATAAAGAGAAGGATATTATTTTGAATAACGCGAGGGAATTTGTGAGCAAGATAAAGTTAGTTATAAACGAGTTGGATGAAGAGATGTTAAAAATTATAGGTAAAAAGATAAGTGAATTGCACAAGTCTACGTTATAACCGAATCCGTTCTGGATATTCTTCATGAAGAAAGTCACGCAGGCAGACTTTAAAAAGTATTCAATCGAACTGCCGCAATTGTCTGGCGGTGGAAAGTACAGTTACAAGCCTAAAAAATAAGTTCGACTCAGCCCAGAAATAAGATCACTCTACAAAATTCTATTAATGCGTCGCCAAATACTCTTTGATCTGGCTTATCACGTTGATGCCGTACGGGTCGGTCTTGTTCTTCTCTGCAAGATAATAAGAAACAAAGTCGGCGTAAACTATCATGTGCATCAGCCTCTCCAGCCTGCTGGCGCCCTCGCCGAACACCTCGTAAACGTTCGTCTTTCCAGTTAGCAGCTTCTTCTCAACGTCAAAGCTGTTCCTGACGTCCTTGTCTTCATCAGCCTCCCTGAGGAAGATAACCGAAAACTTTTTATCCATCTGCCTCCAGGACTCGACGTCGTTGTGATGTATCTCCGGGACTAGTTCAGCCTTGGCCATCCATTTCGAATTCTCGTTCAATTGGGTCTTGAATCTGAATGCCGGCGATGGATAGTGCGAAAAAATAATAGGCATCGTCCCGTTGATATTGCTTGCCAGACTCCTAGCTTCGTTCTCTATCTTGCCAAGGTTCTTCGACAATGCTTTGAATTCCGGAATTTCCACAAGCTTCAACGACTGGAAAACAGCCAATGACGCTGCAAGAATGTATGGGAAAGCGACCCTTGGCATCATGCCTTCCTTGAGTTTGACAAGCGGAAGCCCCTTCTTCTCTGCAATATCTTTCATCTTTCCGCCAGAAGCAATGCATACAACCTTGCACTTTTTCCTCAAAGCCTGCTCCAGCTGCGCCAAAGTTTCCCATGTGTTGCCAGAATAGCTTGTGCAAACAACCAAAGTCCTGCTTCCGGCATAGCCAGGCAGCTTGTGACTCCTCGAAACTTCAATCGGCAGCTGCAGAGTGTCCCTGAAAGAGTCTTTTACGACATCACCAGCAATAGCCGAGCCACCCATACCGCATATAACAACGTAGTCGACTTGCCTATAGCCTGCAGGCAATTTTACCCCGGCGCCCAAAACTTCCTTCATATACTTGACAGAATTCCTTATGTCTGCGAGCATCAAACTTAATTACAAGCGCATCCTTTTAAATTAATGATGACCATGAGGAAGGTATCCGCCAGGATTTACGGCATAGTACAGCATGTAGGCTATAGAAATTTTGTCCGGGGGAGTGCCAGGAAGCTTGGCGTCACAGGCTGGGTGAAGAACAACTTCGACGGTTCGGTCGAGGCAATCTTTGAGGGCGCTGACCAGGCCGTGAACGAGCTAATAGAAAGGTGCAAAACCGGGCCCATGCTCGCAATGGTCGAAAAGGTGGATATAGTGGATCAGGAACCCCAAAAAGAGTTCGAGGAATTCGTTGTCCTTAAATAAAAAGCTTTCCTCTGCACATTTTCCCTACCGTAACCTTTAATAGGCGGTTTTTTTAAATACTTTTATGGCACAAGCTAAAGGAAAGGCCGGCGTCCCAAGAGTGGGCGAATGGTCGTTCCTTGTGGGAGTATTGCTAGCAATAGTTCTTGGACTGTTTCCGCAGCCTGGATGGCAGGCTACAGTGACTTTAATCCTAGTCGTTCTAGGTATCATAGTCGCTCTAGTTAATGTCACATCCAAGGAAACATCCACTTTCCTAATAGCTGCGATAGCACTCTTAGTTGCAGCTTCAGCAGGAGCTGCTGGGGGCTTTGGAGCCTTGCCGGCAGTTGGAACATACTTGCTGAATGTCTTTGACAACTTGGTGGTGTTTGTCGCACCTGCCGCGGTAATCGTGGCACTAAAGGGAGTATACCAGCTAGCAAAGGATTAGGGTTACCTTTTCTTTTGTTTTTTCCTTTCTTCTTTCTTATACAGCTTTTTGTAACCTATCCATATCACGATAAGCAGTTCTGCGAATACAATCAAAACCCTCAAGGTCTTGTCGGCATCCCCAAAGTATCTGACCGTGCCGTAGAACAGGAGGAATATACCGCCGAACATTAGGCCTGTCCCGAGGAATTCAATTCTCCACAAAGTCCCGGCGAAAATGGCGATTATGCCTATGATGCCGACGATTATGAAAATGTTCCGGCTGTAGGACTTTTGCGCCTCGTCAAACTCCTTGTTGCAGAAGTTGCAGCTTTCGTACACAGGGCAGCCCGTTTGATTGTAGTCGAATACAGGCGTCGCGCCGTCCATCAGGCATTGATTATAGGCTGAATTGTTCTGGTAGTCATAGTCGCATCTGCCCGGAGGCTCGATGTATGGGCGCGGGTATTTGCCGTAAACATCAGCAGCACAAAAAGCGTCATATCTGGGCTCCGGGTATATGAGATCCACCAATAGCGCTACGAATACGGCGAAAAGGATTGCCACTGCAGCCGCGACTGCTATCTGCTTGAGGCCGGGCATATATGTTATTCTCCGATAAAGGTTAAATTACAAACTCAATGCCTTTCTAACGTCATTCTGCAGTCCTTGTTCCAAATAAGTATCAAAATATGGCATGTGACCATTATACCGCCTAAGTCTTTTCAGCATTTTGGCTTTGCTGTACGGTCCACTCTCCGTTTTTTCCGTGTCGGACTTGATAAAGTACATGTCAGATCCTTTTGATCTTTCCCTTCTCAAATGAACATATGTAGTTGGCATAATCAGAATATTTCGCGTAAAATATTTAAGGCTTGTTGACTTCCTTGTTCAACTGCTCAGAAAGATAGTGTCCTCTCATACTCAGCTTCACCGACTTTACACCCGGAATATGAGAAACAACCTCCTTCATGTCAAATGCCATCTTTAATGCAAGCATAGGCGGGCAATATGGCGCGGTCAAATGGAAATCTATCGAAATATCGCCGTCCTTAATCTCTATCTTGTCCACAAGCTCCAGTTCCGTTATCGAGACATTCAGCTCTGGATCTATTACCTTCTCCAGCTCTTTCATTATAATCTTTTTCGTAATCACGAGATCACTTATTTATACAATAACCCACAAATTATTTATAATGGCTAAAGTTCTAGGCTGGAAAGAGACCAAGCTGGAAAAATGTTACGAGTGCGGCAAGATACTGCACCCCGCAAAAAAGGTGCATCTGCACAAGAGGCTCTTCTGCTGCGAGAAATGCGTAGAGCATTACAAGAAGCACAAGGGAAAGAAAAAGAAAGCCGAGATATGCGAGTTATGTTGAATTTTATGAACCGCGCCGTTATACTAGCAGTCATTTTGCTAATTGTGCCGGGTGCTGTTGCCCACGAGGAGGAGCCGCATCTTAACTTCTACCAGAGTCTTGCACATTACCTGAATGTGCCTGAAATCCTTTTGCTGTCCCCGCTGGTTATTGCGGGCAGTATCGTTGCGGCGGTGGCATACGGCAATAGATTGGACGAGAGCAAGAAAACCATCATATTCGCCATCATAGTCATCGTCAGCATCCTCACAACAGCCTTCCTCGTAGGGCAGACAATAGCATTGTCTACGACTTCGTG
Source organism: uncultured archaeon (assembly GCA_964371455.1). GTDB lineage: Archaea > Aenigmatarchaeota > Aenigmatarchaeia > GW2011-AR5 > GW2011-AR5 > JACQNX01. The sequence continues at coordinate 5,369 of CAYJMB010000016.1, forward strand.
GAGCAAGGGTCTTGTGCATTGGCATGCCGATTTTGAGATATGGACATGCGGGGAAAAGCAGACATTGCCAGAGCCTACAGGCCTTTGGAGCAGGGTGGGGACTGGAGATCTGCACCACCATGGCGATTACAGGATGCATGTGGAAGGCGTTATTAAAGAAAGGGAGGATGCTACATTGGGCAAGTTCTTCGACACAATCGACGTTCCGTTCGGCAACGACATGTTAATGGGAATGATGAATGGCGACATGTGTCCAAGCGGCGGCCAGGGCACTGTGAAGATGTACGTAAACGGCGACCTTTACCAAGGAGATTACAGGGATTACGTTATAGCCCCATATTCAAACGTCCCTCCGGGTGATTACATAAAGATAGTTTTCGAGTGATGTTATGGCGGTGGAAGCGAGCTTACCTGCATTGGGAGTTGTGGTAACGACCGGTCTTATAGATTCCATAAATCCCTGCGCGATAGGAGTAATGATTCTTCTGATGTCCACTCTTCTCGTGATGAGGTATGACAAGAAAAGGATGCTTATACTGGGCCTTGCGTACATAGGCGCGGTTTTCGTAGCCTATCTTCTTGCGGGTCTCGGCCTGATATTTTTCCTGCAGCAGATACCGCTCATGGTTGCCGTCTACATTTCAATCACAGTGGCATCACTGCTTACATTGGCGGGCCTGATTGAGATAAAGGACTTTTTCTGGTACGGCAGGTGGTTTTCACTCAGCATCTCAGGAGCGAACGCGAAGAGGATTGAAAGATACGCGAAGAATATCTCAGTGTCAAGCTTTGTACTCCTTGGTTTCTTTGTGGCAGCAGTGGAGCTGCCGTGCACCGGCGGGCCCTATCTTGCGATAACGCTTTTGCTGTCGCAGAATTTCAACATTCAAGCCTTCGCCTTGCTCGTCCTTTACAATCTCATCTTTGTCATGCCCCTAGTGGTAATTCTCCTTGTGGTTATTTTGGGGACTGGAATCAAAAGGGTCAAGGCATGGAAGCAGAATTTCCGCCCGTACATGAGACTGCTGACAGGTGTGACACTGATACTGCTTAGCTGGCTGCTGATACTGATAGCTAACGGGACTATAAACTTTGGATAACATCAGAAATACTTTGACAATCCTTTCTTTTTCGCCACGTATTCACGAACCTTAATAAACAGCCAAGTCGCCAATGCGGCATATGCAACGGTTTCAGCAAATCCTACTACCATGTAGATACCGACAGGCCTGATGTCAAATGAGTGTAATATTGGCCTCCACAAAAAGTCGAACGTATCATTCGGCAACACTATATACGCCGCCGCACACACCAAGTATATCAAGGCTATCCACACAACCACGGTTTTAATCACTAGCCTGTCCTTGCCAGCTAATCTTTCCATAATATTGGTTTGGCATCTCCGACTTATAACCTTTCAAGCGGAAAAAAGAATATTTGTTTATATGAGACAATTAAGTTATGGTAATAAATAAAATACTTCTGCCAACTGACGGTTCTGCATTCTCGCAGAGCCCCACGGATTTGGCAATTGAAATTGCAAAAGCTACAAATTCTATAATCATAGCAATCCATGTTATTGAAGTCGGGACAACTCAACTCCTTGAAACTAAAAATATTGAAAAGTTGAAAGCAAGACGAGCGGAGACGTGTTTTAAAGATTTTGAAGAAATGGCAAAAAGCAGTGGAGTTAGTTATCAAACAAAGATGCTTGTTTCCAGAAGCGTAAAGCAGACAATTATGGAGGGGGTTGAGGCAGAAAGCCCGACCTTATTGTGATGGGTTCACATGGCTTAACGGGGTTGCAAAAGATACTTCTTGGAAGTGTTACCACAGAAGTAGTAGAAAAATCACTAGTGCCGATTCTTGTAGTCAAATAACTGAAGGCTTCTTGACATCCTTTAAATACAGCCTGGAACTAAATTCAATTACAATGTATATTACCAACCAACCTAAAAAGTGAGTTGAATGTACGATCTTATCATTGTCGGTGCCGGTCCAGCTGGAATTTCAGCAGCCTTGTACGCCGCTCGGCAGAAGTTAAACTTCATAGTGATAACCAAAGACATCGGCGGGCTTGCCAACTTTATCCCCACGCTTGAGACTTATCTAGGCATTTACTATATCACCGGCTACGAATTAGTTAAAAAATTCACCGAGCATATGGAGAATTTCAAAGTACCGATAAAAGAAAACGAGGAAGCGAGAAACATTAAAAACACCAAAGACGGTTTTCTGGTTGTTACAAGCAAACGTGAGTATAAAACGAAGGCTGTCATAGTGGCCAGCGGTAGAAGGTTCAAGAAGCTAGGGATTAAAGGCGCGGAAAGATTTGAGAACAAGGGTCTGAGCTATTGTGCGGCGTGTGATGGCCCATTATTCAAGGATAAAACAATAGCTATAATCGGTGGCGGCCGTTCTGGTCTATTTTCTACACTTTACATGTTGTCAATTGCAAAGAAGATCTATCTTATAGAAAAGGAGGAAGACATAAAAGAAGGGGGTGTGCTGAAAGAAGTCGCACGTATAATCAAGTCAAACAAAAAAGTCGAAATCCTTAGAGGAACAGAACCCACGGAGGTGCTAGGCAACAAAGCTGTTGCAGGATTGCGCACAACTATGGGAGGTAAAATAAAAGACATAAAATTAGATGGCATCTTTGTGGAGATTGGATACGATCCTAATACTGATTTCGTCAAAGACATTGTTGAATTAAACGGCCGGAGAGAGATAATAATCGATAAGAACAATATGTCTGATGCGGCGGGGATTTTTGCCGCAGGCGATGTTACGGACTTGCATGAAAAGCAGGTTATTGTAGCAATAGGGGAGGGCGCAAAAACCGCATTATCCTTAATAAACTATTTGGAGAAGGTTGAGAAACACTAGTTCAGAACTTCATTATCACCGTATTTTCGGCTTGTAGTTTCTCATTAGCAAAGAATTCCCTACAACTGAAAAAGAGCTGAATGCCATGGCGGCGCCGGCTATTATTGGAGACAATAACAGTCCGTAGAATGGATACAGCACACCTGCAGCTATCGGTATCCCGATAGTGTTGTAAGCAAATGCCCAAAATAGATTTTGTTTGATTTTCCTAACTGTATACCTGCTCAAATCAATCGAAGTAATCACATCTCGAATGTCACTCTTAATCAAGACTATTTTGCAAGTCTCAAGTGCGACATCTGTCCCTGATCCGATGGCAATACCTAAATCAGCTTGTGCAAGCATTGGAGCATCATTTATCCCGTCGCCAACTGCAGCAACTATCTTTTTTTGTCCCTGCAGTTCCTTGACCTTCTTGGCTTTCTCATCTGGCAAAATTTGAGCCATCACGTTGTCTATACCAAGCACCTCTGCAATACCATTTGCAGTTCTTTCATTATCGCCTGTAATCATCCACACATCTATACCCATCTTTTTCAATCGTTCGACAGCTTCTTTAGAAAATTCCTTTAATGTATCGGCAACTGCAATCAACCCAACAGGCTCTTGACCATATCCAACTATTACAGTCGTTTTGCCTTCGTTTTCCAACTTTTGCATACTCTGTTCCAGCTTGCCAGCATCAATCCCATTGTCCTTCATGAAGCTTCTTGTACCAACAAAGATCTGTTTTTTGAGGTAAGTCGCTTTAATTCCCCTACCTGATACAGTCTGGTGCTTTTCAGCGGCAGGAACCCTCAACTTCAATTCTTTGGCCTTTTGCACTATAGCATCTCCAATAGGGTGCTCAGAACCAGCTTCTGCTGCAGCCGCCAACCGTAGTATCTCTTTCTCTTTGACGTCAGACAAGCGAACGATGTCAGTAACAGAAGGTTCACCTCTTGTCAGTGTCCCTGTTTTGTCAAGGACTATGGTGTCGATTTTGTGCGCTGTCTCCAGAGCTTCACCACCCTTGATAAGAATGCCATTCCTAGCTCCAATGCCAGTTCCCATTAAAATAGCAGTCGGTGTAGCTATTCCCAGTGCGCATGGACATGCGATAATAAGAACTGTGATGAAAATCGTCAACGCGAAAATAAAATTCTGCCCCAGAAAATACCATATGATTGCTGACAAGACAGCGACGACAATGACGGTAGGCGTGAAGACAGCAGAAACATTGTCGACCATTCTCTGAATAGGCGCTTTTCCAGTTTGGGCTTCTTGCACAACTTTTATTATCTGCTGCAGAACCGTGTCACTACCCACCTTTGTGGCCTTGAACTTTATCAATCCAGTCTTGTTGATTGTAGAACCTATGACTTCATCTCCAGCTCTCTTGGTTATCGGTATCGATTCTCCAGTTATCATGCTTTCATCAACAGAAGACCCGCCTTCGATTATGATTCCATCTACAGGAAACTTTCCTCCAGGTCTAACAACTATGATGTCATCGACTTGAATTTCCTCAATCGGAACTTCGACCTCCTTTTCATTTTTAACAACAATCGCAGTTTTAGGCTGCAGACCCATCAACGCTTTAATGGACTCGGAAACTTTCGCTTTAGCAGTCTGTTCCAAGAACTTTCCCAATAGTACGAGAGCTATAATAATTACGGAGGCATCGAAGTAAGTCTCACCAGCGAAAGTTGCCGGAAAGAATGTGACAAGAGCGCTGTAAAGCCATGCAGCGGAAGTCCCTATCGCTATCAATGTATCCATGTTTGCGCTTTTGGCTCTTAGGCCGTCCCATGTTCCTTTGTAGAACCTCCACCCTGCATAGAACTGGACAGGAGTCGCCAGTAAGAGCAATATCAAATTATTGTTCGGCAGTTTGTAAAAGAATGAAAGGACTACGACTGGTACAGCTATCAAAACGCTAAATATGCTTAAAAACCTCAATTTTTTGAGTTCTACCTCAGGCGCCTCGTAGGTCTTCAGGCAAACTTCACTGCAAAAGTAAACAATCTTACCGTCAACCTCTTTCTTGTAGACAGCATTCTTCTCATCTACATGCATGCCGCAAACAGGATCTATTGACATAATAGTAGATCGAAGTTATTTAACAAATCTATTGGGATTTGCGTTGAACTGGTTAAGGCAGTGGTTGTTGCAGAAGTAATAAGTGTTTCCTTTATAAGTTGTTTTAAGCGATGTTGCTTCATTAGCTTGCATTCCACACACTAAATCTTTCGCCATCTTAATCTTCCTTTAAACCATCGTAAATTAAGTATGCTCCTAAAACTACGAGGGCGACTGATATTAAAGAACCATAAAGGCCAAATCCGTAGCCCAGCATTTCCCATCCCATCATAGGCATTACACCAAATCCAGACAGACCGATCAATAGAAGAATCACCCCTACAATCAACCTCAAACCCTTGTCTTTACTTTCATTACGTCTTCTTACCATACTAACAATGATATATCGAAATTTGATATATTTAACCTTTTGTGTATATAACCAACTATGAAAGGACCTAAAATTTCAAGCCTAATAAAGCTATCAGTACTGTTGTTACTCTTACATCAAGGAGGGAAGCACGGATATCAGATAATAAAAGATTTGGGAAAAAGAACAGGTAAAAAAATTAGCCCAGGAGAAATATATCCCTTCCTGAAAAACCTTGAGAAATATGATTTAGTTGTAACTAAAAAAGTTGGATCAAGAGATAAGAAAATATATTTTCTGACAGCCTCTGGTAAAACATTTGTACGGGGAATAACAGATAAGTTCAATTCATTAATAGATGCTGCTGTAAAAGCAAAACTTTCTATATGTGCGCATTGTGGATGTGAAGTATATAGGGGTGCTTATCATAAAATTATAAAAGGAAGGAAAACGACATTTTGCTGTATCGCATGTGCCCAAGCATTTAAATCATTATCTTCTTAAAACCATGCTTTATTAGTTTTTAACTTTCTACCGCAAACATCACAAGAGACTTTTCCATAACAATTCTATTATTAGTTAAGATTTAAACCCTGTACTAGGATTTTAGGCAAATAGTCCGAAAGCAATTTTGATACCTCCTGGGGATATAGAGAAGAAAGTGTCAAAAGTATAGCTACAATAATCAGAATAATTCCGCTGACCTTTCTTATACTAGTCAAAGATGCTCTTAATTTATTTATTAATTCTTCTTTTGCGTATGCTGAAAGTAAAGATACAAAAATCATCAGCAGAGCCATTGTAAATGAATATACTAAAAGTATGAATAAAGCTACTGTAAAGCTACCAGAAGCAAATGCAGAAATAAGTACGAAGGCTAAAATCGGGCCAGTACAAGCCACTCCAATCATGTTATATCCAAAACCATAAACGAACATAGAAGCGCTGGCAGATTCTGTTTTCAATCTTCCAAATATCCTTCCTATATTCTCAAATAAAGGATAGTGAAACCCTTTGCCAACAAGATACATTAGACCAAGAATTAAAAGTATTAGACCGACACCACCTCTAAAAGCTCTCACTAAAGGATGACTTAAAGCAAATGACTTGACAAAACCTTCCCCAAGTAATCCCATAACTATTCCTAGAATCAGGTTAAATGTCAGAAGACCTATTGCAGCAAGAGCTCCGTAATAAACAATTCTTTCTCTTTTCGATTTCTTTTCCTTCTTCAAAAGCACCCCTGTAATATATGCAGGCAATACTACAAACGAGCAAGGATTAAAGAATGCGGCAATACCAGCAACTATTGCTACAATGAATAAACTTAAAGATATGCCAGGCACGACTTTTACAACAAAATAGCTGAATATTATATAACCTAATATTGCTACTAAAATCAAGACGGTTAATAAAAATCTAAATTTATTTATTTGTTTCATTATTTACCACACAAATGCTTGCAATATTTGCTAGTGTGTTTGTCGATGAGTTTTAACAGAGGAAGAATAGTTTCTTTATTTAGCGAGTAAATGCTATATTTGCCTTTTCTACTATTATGGACAAAATCACACATTTCTAAGCGCTTAAGGTTTTTAGAAATCGTTGTTTGATCAAAACCCAACTCATTTGTCAACTCGGTTACATTTTTGGATTTTTTAATTAAAGCATGAAGAATCTTTAATCGCATATCATTGCCTAATGTACTAAAGAACAATTTATATGGCGTTTTTATCATATGCTATATATGTCATACATCTATTTAAAGCTTTCTAACTTGTTTTTGATGTAACTAAAGAAACCGATCCCTACTAAAATACCACCAATAGCCCAAAAACACGAATTTTATTACTTCTAATGACAGCAAGCTTTCATTTTCTTCGAAGATTTTCTATAGTTGTCTTTACAGGTATGAGAACAAAATCTCTTTTCATCGTTTTCGTAAACAGTTTCACTCAAGATATTTCCACACCAATTGCATTTAGATTTTCCAAATCCAAACATTTTATCACCTCTTATTCGTAGACGATTTGAATTTTATCACCATCTCTGACAATGTATTTCTCAAAGTCATAATTTGGGTTTCCATTCACAAACATTTTTACACTTCCTTCAAGACCATTACAATATTCGAAAATACAATTGCTATTAAATGCCTTGTCCCAGACTTGAAAGAAATTGCCAAGATACAGATCCGCTGGCTTTGGAACTCTCATAACCTCCCAATGAAGCTTGCCGGTGGAATCGTGGGTGTGTATATTTGTCATTCTCATCATTGGATCATAATGTGGGCTGCTTGAATACTGTAAACCTATTCCTATGTTTGCTGGAATAGTGATCTTGCCGTCATTAACTATTATTTCAAGATTAGGATGCCAATGTATTGGTGCATTAGGCAAACCTAATGACGTGGCAACTGCTTTAGCTGTATAAGTCGCCGACACTAAACTGTAAATTCCGTAAGCAATTCCAACTATAACTAAAGATAATATTGCGTATAATGCTGGCTTTCGAAAAGTTTTCATACTCAATTTATTCACATTAATTTTAACGTGCTTTGAATTGTTATGTTGATTTAACCCGCTTTCAGTATCAAATCTTTTATTACAGTTTTCGCATTCGTATTGATTTTCCATCGGATCACTCTAAATTTAACTTCCTTCTTAAGAATAGGATAACGCTAGTTAATATAAACATTCCTCCAATGACCCAAAAAATCACGCGATAAGATTGTAAATCAGCAAAAGGCACAGCAACTATAACTATTCCTATGTTAGCTAGTATCAAGTTCTTTGACATATGTTTCCTATTTTCCCAGTACATTACAAGAGTTGGTATTAAGAGCAATACCGCAGCCGACCAGAAGTATACCGCATATTGAGTGAGGAATAATAGCGGCATGCCGACTATTGTTATTCCTATCAAGGACAAAGCAGCTACAATACCAAAACATAAATTATGGCATACTTGCCAACCACCAAAAAAACTTAAACCTCCTGAAATACCAGAAAAGAAATTCATAAACTTTCCTTTACTCATCTTATTTTTGTTTACCTTTTTTCTTTCCACTAACAACACCTTTAGCTCCTTTTAAAATAAAGTATGTTATCACTCCTCCAATAACTAGACCAATTACGAATGTTACTGCGCTAAAACTGTTAAACTCTGGTACCGAAACATTTCCAACAACTTTGATAAGTTCTGCTGCAGATATCTGGGTCATCTTTGGAATATCTTCTACACCATACACACAAATTTCACCAGTTGATAAAGAACAAAATCTCTCTGGTGGACAATTTGTTAGTATCTGTTGTTTGGCACCAACACCGCATTTAATACCAGCTCTTTAAGTATCTGCAACACAATCTCGGAATACTTCGTAACAATTTCTGGCACTTAATCACATCAATGGTTTTTAAGAGACCATCTAACCAGTGGCATTAATGAAGAATACAATTCTTTCCCATTCTTAGTTAAACTGTAATCAACCTTAACTGGCATTTCGTTATATTGTCTTCTCTTTACAAAATTCATTCTTTCCAATTCCTTTAACCTATCAGAAAGAGTTTTTGGATTGAGATTGGACATCCTTTTGAGAATTTCATTGAATCTTATACTGCTAAAATTTCCAATCGTTACAATCAATGAAATAGCCCACTTTTTGCCTATGGTGTTCATTAATCCATCCAAGACACAAGGACAGTAATCAGTATCTCCCTTTCTCATGTTACACTTTTCAATAACTTTTATACCACTTACCATTTTCACATCAACTTTATCATACACTACTGCTATATATTTTAACCCCTACACTATAATAAATTAAGTTACTATAAAAAGTTAATGATAATGATATTATGAAAAAACTAAAATATACTTGCCCAAAATGTAAGTGCACATATGAAGTTAAGAAAGGAAGAAAACAGGTTTGTCATTGTAATGAGAAAAGATGTTCATGTTGTCAATAGGAGGTGATATGAAAAATGTGTTTAGAAATGGCTCCACTGCATGTAGTGAATAGTGGAATAGGAGGAACTGCTTTAGTTGTTGGTGGAGTTGTTTTAACTAGTATCGGAGCATTTATGTATGCAGTAAGGGACCGCATTAGAAATATCTTTAGTGGTGAATAGTGAATACAAAAACAAGAGTCGTCTGGACAGCGATTGGCATAATAGCTTTAGTTATCACAATTGGTATAGTCGGGTTCATTTACGTTTCGCCTGAACAAAATATTTTTCCACATGAAAGAGGCATCGGCACCCAAGAAGCACAAACAACCCAAGAGCAAACAGCTAAAGAACAATTAACAGTTAGATTTTCAAGCACTGGAGCTGTACACAATGCACAAATGACTGTCTCAGGCAGTTACGCAACCTCTTACTTGTGGGATTTTGGTGATGGAACAAC
>CAYJMB010000017.1:0-2470 GCA_964371455.1 uncultured archaeon
AATACTACTTTGCCAACGCAGCAGACAGGTACAATTCCATTGTAGGGTTCATAAAATCCAAGATAGGGATGGGGCAGTGACGGATTTGTATGGTTCATATGATTGGCGGACAACTAGACAGCATGGCTAAAGGCAGCTTTTATATTCTGAGGGAAATTTTCAGCAATGTTGATTTCCGCGGAAAGACAGTTCTCGATATCGGGGCCGGCACAGGAAAATTCACACTGCCCCTAGCAAAGAAGGCGGAACTTGTATACGCACTTGACAATGCCCCACCCATGATAAAGATTTTGAAAAGAAAAATATCCCGGGACACAATAACGAGTGGTCAAAAAAGGCGGCTGGATAATACTGGCAGACAACCACTACGGAAGCGGCGAGTATTTCGAGCTCAAGAAAAAGACCATACCGCTGTCAGACACTGTCATGTTTTCCAGCAGCTATATGCTCGGAAAAAATATGCAGAGGTGGCTGAAATCCAAGGGCTTCAGGCACAAGGTGGTCAGAACTGTCGTGAACTACGGCTCGAAGAATAATCTCAAGAAGCTTGTAACCCCATTCTACGGACCTGAGATGGCAATATACCTGTTCGCCAAGAACAAGAAATCCTATGGGCTGAATGTCTCGGTTTTTTACGCCAAGCAATAACAAAATCCATATATACAACAGCGCACAAGTAATTTCTATGACGTACAAAGTTGGCATATCATCCGGATGGTGGCATATTGGCAAGGACCCGAACCTGCTGGGACTGGCGCAGAAAGCAGGCGCATTCGGCGCGACAGCTGGGGTGCAGTTTAACCAGGTGGACCTGGACACAGTGATAGAGTTCTTAGAGCCTCAACTCAAGAAGCAGATGGAAGAGGCATTGCGGATTCTGGGCATACAGGTCGGGCTGCACGGCGAGCTGGGCGAGGTTGCTGCCCTGGAATCAGCAGAGCGCAGGATATACGATCAGGTGCACAAGCGCACAGTCGCAAGCTTCAAGTTCGCCAAGGAGTTCAGATTTGCATACATCAATGTTCATGGCTCCCAAAAAATACAGCTGCAGCAGGAAGAATCAAGGCTCAAGCCTTATGGATACAGCTACCAGGTAGTGGACTTCTATGGCAGACCATTCTGGCAGCTGGCGGAAGAGGACAATGCTGGCGGAAGGGCCGTGAAAGAATTTGTAAAGACAAAGATGCGCTACGGCGGATCCGTGTGGAGCCAGGTACATGCCGACAATGCCTATGACACGCATGAGAAGGCATTCCTTGCAGAACTGGAAAAAAAGAGGCAGGACATGGAAAAACAGGAGATTGAGAGGCGCAGGAATTCCGAGGAATATAAAAGGGCATCACCTCAGGAGAAAAAGTTCATGGAGGACCAGGTAAAGGAAGCTGTCAGAACATTTATTGAGCGAGAATATGAGAAAAAGATACGCTCATCGGATTTCATATACAACGTATGGAAGGACTCCAGATTCGCACAATACCTTCTTGACGGCGGTGAGATAGACGCTTACATGGCTGTCGCGATATACATGTACCATAACAAGGACTCACTGTGGTTCAACATCGTAGGTCCTAAGGAACCGGAAGACGCTTACATAAACAAAGAAGAAGAATTCAACTCCGCTGTCGCAGCGAAATACCACGAAGGCCACCTGCTCAAGACAAACGGCGAGCTTGATGGCGTGTCCCTGAAAGAGTTCTGCGAAAAAAATTCCATTTACTATCTCATAGAAACCCCGCACTCGCAAGCCGGGTCGGAAGGCCTGGCGCGTTTCTACAGGCCGATTTATCTGTACCAGCTCGCAAAGAAAATAAACTCGCCTTTCGTGAAAGTCACCATAGACTTTGAACAATGCATGGGGCAGAACATAAACCTGGACGATGACAAGAAAGAAGGCGTTATTACATGGCCCAATGACATCGGCAAATATATCTATCTCCTGCACCTGGGCGAGCCCAAGCCTTACTGGGGCACTGCGCACATTCCCATAGCCCTGGGTTCAATAGGCCATGAGGCGCTTTACAAATGGATTTATCAGCTGCGGAAAAAAGGCTTCAGAGACGGCATCATCATATTTGAGCGCGGTTCTGGGAGAAGTGGCGGAGGGAAAACCATGTTTGAGGTTTTTGAGCACAGCGTGCAGGCGATCAGGAATATTGTCAAATTCCTGGAGCAGGACATAGAGCCCAGGAAGCTGCCTGCAGAGTTCTACGGGATCACGCACGAGAATCCGGACGTGTTTGCAAGGCAGCAGGTGTCCATGAGGGAGCATGCATGGGACCCGCTTGAGGGGACATTGAGAGTGCCGGAAGAAAAGCACACGTTCCTGAGCGCACAGGCTGTGGCGCAACAGAAGGGCCAGGAATGGGAGAAGAGAAAGTACAGGTAAATTTTTTGATATTATAACTTTCTTTCGCTGCCTGAAAGAATGCGCCTACTTGTACTTTCCGCAATTACTGCACGATTTCATGGC
>CAYJMB010000017.1:2570-8269 GCA_964371455.1 uncultured archaeon
GCCTGAAAGAATGCGCCTACTTGTACTTTCCGCAATTACTGCACGATTTCATGGCTTTCCATGGGTGTCCAAGAAAGAAAACAGATACGAATCTCATTTGCAGGTCGTCTTTAGTCAAATTTTTTACGAAGGGCCTGCTCCACAGGCTCTGGCACTAGATCTTTCAGGGCTGCGCGGTTCTTTGCCAGCTCCTTGACAAGAGTGGAGTTGAGGTAAAAATGCTCCTTGTCCGTCATCACGAAAACTGTCTCAGTCTCGGGAGCAAGGCTCTTGTTCGCGATGGCCATCTGGAACTCATAGTCAAAATCAGAGACAGCGCGCAGGCCGCGGATGACAAAAAGTGCGTTCTTTCTTTTCAAGAAGTCAACGAGAAGGCCGGAGAAGGATTCTACCTCAATGCCTGGCAGGGATTTTCTGATAAGGTCGATTCTCACGTCCACAGAAAATAGGCATGTTTTCCTGCTGTTCTCCAGAACAGCAACAATTACCTTGTCAAAGATTTTCTGGCCACGACGGATGACGTCTATGTGGCCGAATGTGATGGGGTCGAATGTGCCGGGGTAAACGGCAATTTTGTTTTTTGTTTCTGCTGGCATTTTTATCAACCTCGGTTTGATTTTTTCATGACATTGCAATCGCATTCCATATACTCTTCACCTGCTCCCGTGTCTTTTTGAGGCCTGATGAATTGTCAACAACAAATACGTTTTTATCGCCTAGTTTTTTAATCGCATGTTTTTTCTTTTCTTCAAAAGGCATCTGGTTTGATGAGCGGCGCTCTATTTCTTTTCTGCTGAATTTAGACCTTTTTATTACTGCACTCTTGTCTGCATTCACGATGATCAACTTGTCCACAATACCGAGCATGTCCGCTTCTATCACAAGCGGGATATCGAGGACAACAAATTTCTCCCTGAATTTTTCCAGTTTCTGCTTTATCGCCCTGATGACAAAAGGATGAATAAGGCTGTTGAGCATAGAGAGTTTTGTTTTGCTGCTGAAAACTGCATCGGCAAGCTTTCTTGTGTCTATTTTGCCTGATTTGTCAACAGCATCCGGAAATAACTGGGCAATCATCCCGGCCGACTCGCCGCCTCTTTTCAGGAATTTCTTGGCAATCCTATCAGCGTCCAGCAGCAGGACATTTTTCCCGCCAAGAGATTTCAGCATTCCCGCTGCTGTGGACTTCCCTGTGCCTATTGTTCCTGTAACAGCTATGATTTTTTGCGACATATCCGCCACTGAGATACTTTTTGAGAAACGCTTAAACACACAACGGCGGCTTTATATACTACTAAATAGTAATAAATATATTGTGATGGTGTGGGCATGAGTACACTCAGACAGATAGACAAATTCAAGCTCTTCAAGAGGCTCAATTAAGGTGTGCGGGATGACAGGAAAATACATAAGGAGGGCATTGATTTTTGCTGCGCTGACGGCAGGCTGTGGCAAAGGTCCTCAGGAATATGTAGTAAAATCGCCAGCGCCTGACATAACAGTTTATGAGCATTTTGTAGGCGGCAAACTCACAGCCACGTATGGGGATGTGATGAATGATAAAATACTTGACTGGGTGATCCGCAGCAAGAATGGCGCTCCTGTCATGACACTTCTGGATCCGGAGCACGAAACATACGCCAAAAAAGGCGGCGGGTTGTATGAATATGCCAACAGGAACTCCGCAGATGGCAAGATATTGGAACAGGATTTCTTGCATGTTCTGGAGCCGAGAGAACAGCAAAGAAAACGGAGATTATCTTTATAAATTATACTATCAATGGTGTTCAAATGGCCAAGAAAAAACATGGCAGCGAAAAAAGTGACGAGGCAAAGAAAAAGAAACTGGAAGCCCTCAGAAAGAGGCAGATAAAGCTGGCTGAGAAATACAAGGACGAAATCCTGAAGAGATACAAGAATATTGTCAAGGCTGTTATTTTGTTCGGTTCGTATGTGCGGGGAGACTACCATGAAAAGAGCGACATAGACATCCTTGTTGTCATTGACGATGTCACTGCACGATTCACACCTGAAATGAAAGACACCTTTGATGACAAGCTTTACCAGATTGCGAAGAATATGTCTGAAGATATCACTGTGCAGCCGGCATGGACGCTCTCTGAGTTCTGGGACATGGCGCGCATTGGCCATCCGCTTCTCTTTACGATAGTGAGGGACGGCTGGGCGCTTTATGACACAGGGTTCTTCATTCCTGTCAGGAAGCTGCTTGAGCTTGGGAAGATCCCCACAACTCTGGAAGCTGTGGAGAAATTCATGGAAACAGCTCCGCAGAAGATACGACGTGTTGAAGAAATAAAGCTTATGATGGTTGCTGAGGATTTGTATTACTCAATGCTGAACAGCTCACAGGCTGTGCTCATGTACATGGGCGTGAACCCACCTTCGCCAAAGCACACGCCACTGGATGTCAAAGAGCATCTGGTGGATAGCAAGCTCCTGGAGGAAACTTACCTTCAGGACCTGGAAGAGATTATTAATTTCAGGAAGTCTGTAGAGCACAAGGAGATCAAAGATCTCCCTGGTCAACGACTGGACGAGCTGATAGAAAAAGCAAAGAAATACGTTAGCAGGATGGAGCAGCTGCTCCTCCAACTGCAGAAGAAAAAGAAAGATACGATCGTGGAAAAGAACTACGAAGTGATGATCAAGGCTGCTGTGGCGGCGCTGAAAAGACTGGACAAACTGCCGCCTGATCCCAAGGATTTGCCGCAGGCCATAAAAACTACGCTGATAGACGAGAAAAGAATAGACCCGTACTATGGCGACATTTTCAAGAAGGTCATAACAATGCGCAAGCTTCTTGACGAGGACAAAGTGCAGGAGATCCCGCAGCGCGATGTTGAGCTGACCCGAGAATATGTGCGCAGATTTGTGCAAGACCTGAGACCCCTCATAGAAGGCCCGCTGAAACAGAAGAAGGGCAAGAAGAAGTGAGTTCTGATAGGCTTTGCAAGCAGAATGCCCGCGGGCAGCAGATAGAGAAGGCATGCAAAAAATAAGCTTAAATCTGTTTACCGGTTAGTACTAGCAGGATCTGGGGTGTAATAATGAAGTGGTATACAGCTTTGGCTGCGGCACCGCTACTGTTTAGCTTGGCTAGGTATCATGACCTCGACAAAGGAAATATTTATCTTCGTCGTAAGGGTCTACTTGAAGGTGGAGGAACTCCGCATTTAAACTACGATGACTCTGTTGCTGATGTAGAAACACGAGAAGGAGGAGAGATAAAGAATGTCATTTGACTGGTATGTGCATGGATTCTGGATTCTGGGGGCTGTGTTTTTCTTCTTTGGCGGGCTCTTTGCAGGCAACCTCGCATGGCTTGAAGGGACAACAGTGTTCAGCTTCGGGATATCTGCTGCGCTGACATTCATTTTCTTCTTACTGGGCGGCGTGTTCTGGATTTCTGCATCGGTCAATGCACGGCAAGAAGAAAGACAATGGGAGCAGGTATGATTTCATGAGTTTCTATAAAAATTTTTTCCTTCCGGCCGCGCTTGCCGCAGGCGTGGCTTTTTCAGGCTGCGGCCGGCCTGATTTGATATCGTCGGAAAGAAGGAACGGGATAACCAAATACACTCACGAGACAGAAATAGACTTTTTTGTACCGATAACTGCTGTGTGGGATTTACAAAAACGCTATCCTGACCAGCATTTTGTGCCTTTGGAAACGACTTATGTAGACGAGCTGGGCAACGGACTTCCACTTGACAGGGTTGAAATTATCCATTACGCTGGAAATGTCAGAACTTTCCGTATAGTTAAAAAGCTGTCAGGTACAGCAGATTATAAGGCGGAATCCGTAACAGAAATAGAAGCAGACTCGCAAGATGGAAGGCATTTTCTCGGCAATTACGCTCTTGTAAAAGATATTTTTGAGGGCAAACAGCCTGAACAAAAGTGAGGTGCAGACATCATGACAAGATTTTACAACAGGTTCGTTCTTCCTGCTGCGCTGCTGGCGGGAATTTCTTTCCCGGCCGGGTGCAGCCAAAAACCGATATCGTCTGAAACACGGAACGGCATCGAGAAAGCGGAATATACCGAATACACCGTATTCACGGACAAAAAAGACCCGCTTCTCGTGTTATTTTACCATGAACTCCCTATGAAAAAACAACGTCGTTTTTGATACATCCGCGTTATACAGGAGACGAGTCTGTTAATCTTTACGAAGATTCCGATGCCTACAAACAAATCGGGCAGCGCTTCAAACAGGTTCAGGCGGCTTTCAACGAGCCGGAGAGCAAACCCGCCTCCAAGTAATCACAGAAATCAGGCAGCAACAGCTTTTTTCTCTTTAAGTATCTCGGTTTTGCGGACTTCCATGTTTCCAACTGGATAAACCTTGCTGCATTCCCTGTGTAGCTGCCTTTGCAGGTCACCTTTGATTATCATGTCTACAAGGTCTTCAAACTTTGTCTTTTTGGCTGCCTCTTCAATAAAATCTTTTGCAACAGAGCGTGCAGCATTTTTCATAGATGTGCCCACGCGTCTTATAAGCATGAAGACCGTTTTGATCCTCAGCCTGACACCGTCCTTGGTTGTGACATCCTGAATGACATCGATGCGGCGGCCATGACGCTGGACCATCCTGTAGACGCGCTCGCGCATTATATCATGACCGACAAATTTTGTGAATGCCCTGCTGCCCTCTATCCTGTCTATCTGCAGCTCAAGCTTGATGAAAAACTGCGAGTAATTCCTGGACAACTCCGTAAGAGAGACTGACACTTTTCTTCCCAGAAGAGACTTTGGATCAACAGCGAGTGTCTCCCCTACAACTTTCTCGCCGAACATCTTCGGCGCCACTATCTCGTACCACTGTTTTTTAATTGCCATGCGCAAGACACCTACGGTTTCTTACCGCTCTATCTTCCCTTTCAGGAAAAGTTTTTGTGACCCCAAAGAACCGGGGTCTTCCAGACCTTGAATTCAGATATTATAAGGAAGTAATTTGCTTTCCTTAATTATTTCAGAGGTTTTATAAAGGTTGGTCTCTGTCCAGAAGGATGTCTGCAACATCGGGGTAATATATTCTAAGCTCTTCATCTGTAAGATCGTCTACCTCATGTGGAAAGACGATCCACGGAAGTTTTTCAGTTCCATCTTCTACTATAGGATAAAACCGCCTGACAAAATAATCAGGCTGCAGTGTTGTGAGATTCGCCTCAGGCTTCCAGCAGACTGTTGCTATTTTCACTGTATGCGAATGCCTGACATCGGCTGTTATTTTTTCCATAAATTTTTTAATTGTCCTTCCTGTATCAAGGACATCGTCGCCCAGCAACAAATTACTGTAAATCCTTCTCTCCCCGTTTAAGTCAGGAAGTTCGCCATTTATTATTGCTATGGTTTCGTCTATCAGGCGTATTGCCACGGCTTGCTGTTTTCCTATATCCGTGTAAGAATAGCCCTGCGTCGGCGCATGCTCATGACTAATTTTTGCCCTCTTCAACGCGCTTGTCACGTACGTAAAGGGCACAGTGCCGCCGCGCCATATAGGTATGACAAAATCAGGCCTATAGCCACTGCGAATAATCTGTCTTGCAAGAAGAAAAGAATCTCTTTTGTAGACACTCTCATTTAATGGTATTTTATAGAATTTTGGACCAGCTTCTTCCATAAATTCATGATGTTTTAAGTCTTTTTAAACCTAAAATCAAATCCTTAATGTG
>CAYJMB010000017.1:8369-15072 GCA_964371455.1 uncultured archaeon
CATAAATTCATGATGTTTTAAGTCTTTTTAAACCTAAAATCAAATCCTTAATGTGAATGTTATGAAGTACATGCAGCTTGCGGAGTTGTACCAGCGACTGGAAGGGACGACAAAGAAGCTTGAAAAAAGGAACATGCTTGCCGATTTCTATAAGGAGTGCGATGGCCTGGAAAAAGTTGTGTTGATGTCAACAGGCATCGTATCAACAACAGAAGAGCTGGGCGTTGCGAGGGAGATAGTGAAGAAAATCATCATGAAAGCGTACGGCGTTGATGAAAAAATAGTGACAAAGAAGTTCAAGGAAACCGGCGATCTTGGCAGCACTGCAGAGTTCTTCGCTGCGAACAAGAGGCAGCGCACCCTGCTTGCAAAAGAGCTCACTGTGGACAGAGTTTTTGAGAACCTGAAAGACCTGCCGAAGGTGACGGGACAAGGGAGCCAGGAAAGGAAGCAGCAGCTTGTTATTGAGCTGCTGAGCGCGGCAAAGCCTCTGGAGGCGCGATACATTACCAGGACAATCTTAGGAGACATGCGCATTGGCGTTGCTGCCGGGATTGTAAGGGATGCTATCGCCATGGCGTTCGGGAAAGATGCAAAAGACATTGAGAAGATTTACGATGTTGTCGGCGATTTTGGGAAAGTCGCGGAGATGGCGAAGAAAGGACGATTGAAAGCAGAGATAGAAGTAGGCAGGCCGATAAGGGTGATGCTTGCAGACCGGGCTGAGGATTTGAAAGAGGCGATAGACAAATTTGAAAGGCCTGCTGTCGAGTGGAAATATGATGGGTTTCGCATAGCCGGGCATAAAAATGGCGGCCATGTGAAAATTTTCTCACGCAGACTTGAGGATGTGACACACCAGTTTCCTGACATTGCTGCTATGGTAAAAGAAAATGTCAAGGCAAAGCAGTGCATTATTGAGGGCGAGGCGCTGGCTATAAAGAGCGGCAGGCCGCAACCTTTTCAGACATTGTCAAGACGGATACAGAGAAAATACGATATTGAGAAGATGGTAAAAGAGATTCCTGTGCAGGTCAACCTTTTTGAGCTGCTCTACCTGGATGGCGTGTCGTATATGCAGGAGCCTCTCTGGAAGAGATGGGGCGCCCTGAAGAAAATAGTGAAAGAGACGAAAAGCTTCCGCCTGGCTGATCATCTGGAAACAAAGGATTTTGCAGAGGCGAATAAATTTTACAAGGCTGCACTAGCTGCGGCGCAGGAGGGCGTCATAGTCAAGAATCTGGACGCGCATTACCAGCCCGGGAAGCGTGTTGGGTTCTGGTTAAAAGTAAAAGAAATATTGGAGCCGCTGGATTTGGTAATCACGGGCGCGGAATGGGGCGAAGGCAAGAGGGCACAGTGGTTGGGGTCGCTGATTCTTGCAGCGCGCGCTGGAAATAAATTTGTAGAGACAGGAAGAATGGCTTCCGGACTTACGGAAGAACAGATGGAATCGTTGACAAAGGTATTGAAAAAATTGATTATAGGCGAAGATGGAAAAATAGTGAAGATCAAGCCGGAGGTTGTCATAGAAGTGGGCTATGAAGAGATACAGAAATCGCCCAAATATCCGAGCGGATACGCGCTCCGCTTTCCCCGCCTTTTACGCCTAAGACCAGACAGGTCTGCTAGTGATTGTGCTACATTAAAAGAAATTGATAAGTTATACAGACTACAAAGTAGGATCAGGAAATCCTCTTAATTCAGTAAATTTATCGATCTGGCAAGCTGCTTCCGGACATGATTTTGCTAGAAAAACTAAACGTTAAATATATGTTTAAACATAAACATAATATGACAACAAAGACTATAACAATTACAGAAGATGCTTATGATAGCATTAAAAGGCTGAAAAGGGGGAATGAGAGTTTTAGCGAGCTTTTTCTTCGCCTATCAAAAGAGAAGCGGTCTACCGGCTATTCAATAGTAGGCCTGTTAAAGGACGAAGATACAGAGAAGTTGCTTAAAAAATCCCATGAGATAAGGAAGAGAGCTGACAGGGAAATGGAGGAGAGAAAGCGTGTATTTGCTAGACAGTTCAGTAGCAATAGAAATGATGACAAAAGGGAAAAGATTTGAATCTGCTCTTTCTTTTACAGGCAATAGTGAGATCGCAATAAGTTCGCCAACTGTACATGAGGTACTGGCTGGAATAGAACATATTGATGAAAACTGGAATAAGCTGTTAGCTGGCGTTATTATTCTTGATTATGATAAACAGTGTGCAGAAATAAGCGCGAAAATAGATAAAGAAATGTCAAAAATAGGAAAGAAATTAGGCATATTTGATATGCTAATAGCTTCTGTGGCAGTTAGAAATAACCTTACGTTAGTCACATTTGATAAAGACTTTTCCCGCATAAAAAATTTAGATGTAAAGATTTTGTCATAACACTGTGACTGATTTTGCAAGCGACCGGGGCTTGTCAATTGGCAAACCTTTCTCTTTAGCTATATAGTAAGTGAGAAGCTGGCCTACGATTGTTGCAAGAACAGAAAATTCTGCATCATTGTCTGCTGGAATAAGAATTTCTTCAGCATAGAAGCCAGGCTTGTTGGCGATTGCCACGATCCTTGCGCCGCGCGCTTCTGCTTCTTTTACGTTTGACAGGATATGGGAATCATCGTTTATGAGCGCAACAACAGGCGTGCCTTTCTCAATAAGTGCCAGAGTGCCGTGCTTAAGCTCACCGCCCATCATGCCTTCTGCATGGATGTAAGAAATTTCCTTGAGCTTGAGGGCGATCTCGCGCGCAACAGGATAAGACAAACCGCGGCCGATGATGTAAATGTCTTTTTCATTCTTGAAATGCTTGGCAAGATCTTTTATTTTGTTTTCTTGTGCGAGCAGAGAACTGATTTTGTCTGGCACCCCAGTCAGGTCAATTTTACAACCTAATTTAATTGCTAATATCAGAAACAGCAGCACCTGGTTAGTAAATGTCTTTGTGGCTGCAACGCAGATTTCCTGGCCTGCTTCTATCTGCAGGGAGAAGTCGGACATTCTCTGGACAGTAGAGAAAGGAACATTAACTATCGATGCGATCTTGGGCTTGCTGGTGCGCGCAAATTTGAGAGCGTCTATCAGATCCATGGTCTCGCCACTCTGCGAGACAGCGATGACGAGCGTTTCCTCATCAATATTTGCATAGTCCTTGAACTCACTGGCTATGATTGCCTGTGCATCAATGCCGGCTTTATGGAGGAAGTAAACTCCAAGCAGGCAGGCATGATAGCTTGTCCCGGATGCAACAAAGACTATCTTCTGCATTTTTCTTATCAAGGACACCAGATTTTCAATTTTTCCCTTCTGGCTTATCTCCAGAGAGTCAAGAAGCCTTCTTGTGGACAGCGGCTGCTCCTTAATCTCTTTTATCATGTGATGTTCATAATCTTGCAGCTTTTCTTCCCTAATCCACCTTATTTTTATTGATATCTTTTCCAGCTCCTCGCCCTGCTTGTCGTAAAAGATGAAATCTTCTGGAGTGATCATCGCAAACTCATTATCTTCGAAGAATATAGCATCCTGGGTTTTGTCAGAGAAGGCGTAGATGTCAGAGGCGATGAAATTTCTATCTTTGCCAATGCCCAATACAAGAGGAGAATCTTTTTTGATTGCATAAATTTTGTCCCCATCTTTCTGAAGAATAAGGATGGCAAAGGCGCCGCGTATTTCTTTCAGGAAATCCATTATCGCAAGTTCCATGCCTTTCTGCTTGAGCTTCTCTTCAAAATAGTGCGGGATGATTTCTGTGTCTGTTTCGCTGCGGAATGCATGGCCCTTTTCAATCAGGTCTTTTTTGATTTCCATATAGTTTTCAATGATCCCGTTATGGACTACAAATAGCGAGCCTGTGCAGTCTGCATGCGGATGCGCATTCTCGACAGTTACGCCGCCATGGGTCGCCCATCTCGTGTGGCTGATACCTACTGCACAATTATTCGATTGCACTTTATTGATATCTATTTCTCCAACATGTTTGTCCACAAGGCCTTTGTCTGTGACTATGCCGAAACTATCGTAGCCGCGATACTCTAAACGCTTCAATGCGGCGAGCAACTCCTGGGATGAAAATACATTCTTGCTTGTTATTCCGACAATCCCGCACATTTCAACCACTATCCCTCTGGTACTTGCTCAGCGGCAGCTCTGCTTTGATATCTTCCTCTACTGTATGACATGCAGGGATAAGAAGGTTTGGCCATATTCTCTTGCCAGGCATGACTGTGACACGTGCGCCGAGCTTTACATTGTCGCCGATTATCGCACCAAGCTTCTTTTTTCCCGTGTCCACGCGCGTCCCATTAATTTCCATTTTGACATTCTTTTCGTCAAGACGGAGATTTGCGAATAATGCGCCGCCACCCACATTGCAGTTGCGGCCGACAATGCTGTCGCCAACGTAGCTCAGATGAGAAACAAATGTATTATCCATTACTATGGAATTTTTTATTTCCACTGCCTGCCCAATTTTGCAGTTCTTGCCAATAGAAGAATACTTGCGGATGAAACAATTTGGCCCTATCACTGAGCCTGCATCAATCGCAACGGGTTTTTCTATGACAGCGCCTGGCCGGATTTCTACGCTAGAATGAGTGTTTGTGCCGAATTCATCCAGGAGATACTTATTAGCGTCCAGGATGTTCCATGGGTACGATAACGGGATCCATGTTTTTATATTGTGGTCTTTTATTTTCACGCCTTCATCAATGAGCAACCTGATTGCATCTGTGAGTTCGTACTCACCACGCGGAGAGAGGCCTATTTTTTTCAGTGCAGCAAAGATCCGTTCATCAAACAGATAGAGCCCGCAGCTTACGAGATTTGTTTTCGGGTGTACGGGTTTTTCTACAAGTTCCTGCACAAATCCATTATTGGGAGAGATAACAGCGTACAGCTCAGGCCTTTCAGAGACAAAAGAACTCAGCGCGAGCTCGTCGAGCTGAGAGATGTTTTCTATGTCATGCCTTCCGTAAATGTCATCTCCATAGACAACGATAAACTTTTCTCCAACAGGCTGCTTTGCAGAATACGCTTCCATAAACTTCTCTGCCTGCAAGAGGGCATGGCCTGTGCCTAATGGCTTGTCCTGAAAGACAAAACGGACTTTCTTGTTCGTGGAGAAATAATCAATGACGTCTTTCTGTAACCTGTTAACAACCATCAGAATCTCGTCGCAGAAATCCAGGAACTCGCATGTCCAGGCCAGCAAGGGCTTGTTGGCTACTGGTATCATGCCCTTGCTCATCGTCAGTGTCAAGGGCTGCATGCGCGCGCCCTTGCCTGCGGCCAGGATGACTGCTTTCATGTTACCACAAGTAAACACATCAAGGCTTTAATAGTTATAGTAAAAAAATTATACTATTATTATAAAAAAAGTGTTAGTAGTTGGCAAGAATGCAGATCACAAAAGAAGAAAATGGCAGGCTGATGACAATCGCAGCAGCAGAAAAGCAGATTTTCCATGGCGCGACGCTGAAGATACTGAAATCATTCTCAGAAGGAGAGAAGTATCCGAAGCAGATAGCGCGGGAGCTGCGCATGCATGAGCAGACGGTTTACTACCATATTCGGCAGCTGGAAAAGAAGGGCTTTGTCAGGCTGGCAAGAAAGGAAGAAAAGGGCGGCGCGCTTGCGAAAATCTATGAGTTAACGAGCCCTGCATTTTTTGTACGATTCGGGGATTTTCAGGAGGCAAGAAGAATCCCACACAGCGCCAGGCTGGGCCCTTTTGTTGTGAACGGAGAGATGAACGCAAAAATTATCGTGGGCAGCCCTGAACCGCACGGCCCTGAGAAGGCAAGGAGCAGGGATGTTTCTTTTGCTGCTGACCTTGCGCTGTTTCTTGGGACGTTTCTGACAAAAATTGAGAGTCCTATGGTTGTTGAGGACAAAGATGTCCATGCGCATGACCTTGATTCTAATCTCATAATAATTGGGGGACCTATAACAAACAAGGTCACGAAAATGGTTAATGACAAACTGCCTGTAAGATTTGATGCAAAGAAGAATATCGTCTCTTCAAAAACCAGAAAAATTTACAGGACGGATGAGTGCGGATTTATCGTGAAGGCAGAGAACCCCTTCAGCAAAGGCAAAAAAATACTTGTTCTTGCAGGCAAGCGCTATTCCGGGACAAGGGCCGCTGTGCTCGCATTTATGCAGCATTTTGACGAGCTAGAACATAAAAATCACACGATTGTCGAAGGAGTGGACAATGACGGCGACGGGGAAGTTGATGGGGCGAGGATTCTAGAGTAATCATTCAAATTCAAGTCCGTATTTGTCCGTTATAGACTGCAGATCACTAACCGTTTTACCTGCAACGCCTGTCGTTCTATGCAGTAGCGTAAACAAACCAGCGTCCAGAACGTCACCCAGCGAATGATAGCCAGCTTTCTGCAAGGCATTTTTGCCCCGTGGATTAATCTCCAGGCACTCAAGCCGCAGATTTCTTGCTTCCTCTATTGGAGGCAAAGAATCAATAAGATTTTGGACCGCACTCCTGCAACCTTCTAATTTTTCATAGATAGCAGGTCTCCTATGTTCTTGTGGCAGTTGCAAATACCTGTCTATTTCTTTCATAAACTGTCCGGCGTACGTGGATAATCTGAGATCATGTGGAGGATGTTTTTCCATAGAAATCACTTACTTCAGCTCTTCCTCTCTGGCTTTCTTCTCGACTTCCTCTTCTATTTCAAG
>CAYJMB010000018.1:0-14565 GCA_964371455.1 uncultured archaeon
GGGAGAAGCACATGAACTTATGCATAAAATGATGGGGCTTCAAGAAGGTTCTGATACTGAAAAGCAATTCCATATCAATATGGCAAGAACCCTGTACTGCGGAGAATCGGACGGAATGATGGGCTCTGGGATGATGGGAGAACAAAACATGCAAGGTGGCATGATGCAAGGTACGATGGGAAATTGGGGGTATAACTTAGGATATTGGGGTTTTGTAAATGCTCTCTATGTAATACTCCTAATTGGATTGGTCATTCTAGTTTATCTTGGAATTATAAAGTTATGGAAAAGTATGAATAATAAAAGAGGTAAAAAATGAAGATTGGAATTGTATTGTATATGTGAGGTGCAGTTATGAAAATCAACAATGTAGATATGGATAAGGCTTGTGCTTTCTTGGAAGAAGTAAAGGCAGATAAAAACAAGGCAATAAAAACAAAGCGCGTGGAAGGCGAGTGGAATTTCTCAGGTACGCAGTTTACCGCAACGTTAGAGCACGCATCAGGAAAAACAGTTGTTGAAGCTGATGGACCTCCTATCATGGGAAGCTCTGGATCAAAGCCCGATCCTGTTCAGTACTGCTTGTTCGGTCTTGCAGCATGCTTTGCCCAAACGTTTGCTTCTGTGGCTGCTGAGAAAGGTATCGAATTAAAGCAACTGAAAATAGCTGTTGAGAACAAAGTCAATTTATCGAAATCTTTGGGTCTAGGTGATGAGCCAATAGTAGAAAAGGTAAAATTATTTTTAGCCGCTTCTGGCAACAGCGATCTGAAAGAAATCGAGAAGCTTGCTAAAGAAAGATGCCCGGGAGTTTATTGTCTTACAAACCCGATAACATTGGAAATAGAAAGTGATTTTGGAAAATAATAGACTGCAGTGAAAGAAGTAAGAAAGAGCGAATGCATACTCTAAATCACAGAAATCTATTTATCTAATAGTATCTCCGAATGTAGTTTCAGGAATTAGCTCGTAACATTTGCGCACGTAGGGGATTCATTTTTTTCTCGCGGAGATTCCCTTGCTTTGCATAACGTGAAGCCTATCATCATAGGCATGCCAAGAGATTTCCACTCATTGTAGAGCAGCATCGCTGCGAGGAAGAGGAAGAATCTCACGCGCACATCAACGCTCTTTGTTTTTATCGTCGCCTCGTCATGCACGCGAAAGCCAGTCTCTATGTTCCATCTGCGTTTGTAGAGCTTCAGATACTTGTGAAAGTCGTCAAGCTCCATGTTCGTCACAAATACCCATGCGAATTTTCTGTTTATGTGTTTCCTTTTCATGCTCTTTATGATTTTTCTGATGTTTTTGTACTTCTGGTAAAGCCCCAGATACTTGACGTTTATGTCCTTCAGAAGCGCCACATTCTCCGAGCAAGGAGGCGTAGTTGGCTCTTTCCAGCCTGCATTTGGCCCTATAGAAAAGACTTTATGGATAAAACCTACTATCTTATTGGGTTCTATTCGCATAAAACCCTGTGGTTGGCGGGGGTATATGCCCCTTGCTATACCACATCAGACACTTGCGGAGATACTATCTAAAGGCATGCAAATACTAGCAAAAGTAGTCGTTGG
Organism: uncultured archaeon; assembly: GCA_964371455.1. Classification (GTDB taxonomy): domain Archaea; phylum Aenigmatarchaeota; class Aenigmatarchaeia; order GW2011-AR5; family GW2011-AR5; genus JACQNX01. The sequence goes on from CAYJMB010000018.1 coordinate 1,575, forward strand.
TGAGCTATAGTTCGACTATTTTTGTATAGACTGCGGAACAACCACAACCATCTTGCATTCGTCCTGCACCAAACCATCAGCCAAGCACAGCTACTAGTAAATCTAATAATATGCACATCGTAGTGTACACAAAAGTACCTTTTATGTACATCAAGATGTACATACATTTAAGTACTTTTCTGTGTAATACTCTAGAATGAAAAGAGAAAGGTTAGAGGAATTTAATCCATGGTGGTTCAACGGCAAGGTGCCGGAAGATCTTTTGCAGATGTACAGGAGAAAACTGTTTTATAAGCTTGCAGAAAGCCTGAAAAAAAGATACGTGGCTTCTATAGTAGGCTTGCGAAGGACTGGGAAAACAACGCTCATGTTCCAGCTTATTCAAAAACTTCTTAGCGATGACGTGGAAAAATCAAACATCCTTTATTTCAACTTTGATGAATATGTAGAAAATTTGAACGAACTTATTGACACTTACAGAGAGCTTAAATCAAAGGACTTAAGGAACGATAAAATCTATATATTTCTTGACGAAGTACAGAAACTTCCTGACTGGCCAGACCAGCTAAAGAAATATTACGACCTTTACCCTAAGCTAAAGGTTTTTGTGAGCGGCTCTGAAAGCTTATTTGTAGCATCAAAGACAAAAGAAACTCTTGCAGGCAGAATAAACGAGTTCCGCCTTAACCCACTTTCTTTTGAAGAGTATGCAGAAATAAAGGGTGCAGGAAGCCCGCCTTCTGTCAAAATGAAGGCGCTGTTTTCAGAATATTTGGAAAATGGCGGTTTTCCGGAAATTATAGGAAAAGATAGACAGGAAATAAAAAACTATGTAAGGTCTGTTGTGCTTGACAAAATAATTTTCAAAGACATAGTAGTCTTATTTGGTATAAAAGACGCCGGAACAATAAGGCAATTAATTGAAATAATAGCATCAAACCCCGGCATGTATTTAGATTACCAATCTCTTGCAAAGCAGTTCGATAAGGATAGAAGATCTATAAAAACCTACATAATGTTACTGCATGAAAGTTTTCTTATAAAAATCATGGGCAATTATCGAAAAGGTAAACTGTCAAGCATCAGAAAGCTGAAAAGAGTTTATCCTGTTGATACGTCCATAATAATTGCCTTCAACCAAAATGTAGATGAAAAATTAATAGGGCAGATGGCTGAAGCCGTAATAGTCAATAATTTACATTCAAATAATTTCTGGAAAAATTCTCACGAAGTAGATTTAATTCATGAGGGAATGCCAATAGAAATAAAATACAAAGAAAAGATTATAGACAAGGATACAGCAGGCATCAGGGAATTCATGCGAAAATTTAACGTCAAAAAGGGCACAATGATAACAAAAGATGAAGAAAAAATCATAAGAACAGAAGAAGGCACGATAAGTCTTATACCCGCATGGTTGTTCTTGTCTAAAATTGAGTAAATGGTGAATAAATGAAGTTTAAAATTGTTGCTGAAGATAGAGCCAAAGGGATTCTAGAAATCCCATTAACAGCTTCAGACAGCCCAACCGCAATTCTCTTACATTCAATCTACAAAGAGAGTCCTATAATACGACTTCTTGTTATAAGCAGTTTATTGAGGGCAGGGTGCTGATGGTTTGGCTGATGCCGCTGCGTATGCAACGTGTTTTGCGCAGAGAGTAAGCACCTTTTCGCCATATATCTGCATAGGACTTTATGCCATGGCAAGCATAGGTGTGGCGAGATGCTTGCCCAATGAAATATATGTCCTGGAGGGATAAAAATGGAACTGTATCGCGGAATTGATGTAGCAAAAGACAAGCATGCGGTATGCGTCAGAAACGAGAAGTTTGATGTAGTGGACAAGCTCGAGATCACCAACAACCTGAAGGGCTTTCGGCGATTCGAAGAAAGGGCTCCATGCAAATTATCGCGACTTTGTATAAAGCAAGCCAAAGAACTGGGTAAACTTGTTGCTCATATGCATTTTGATGTTGTATTCTGCTCCGACAGGCAATTGCTGAAGACTGGCGGCATAAGAAAGCTTGGCAGCCAGGATGGGAATACAGTCTAAAATAAACTTTGGGCTTAGACTACAACCCCACCATCACAAAAATCTTTTCCTCACAAGAGCCTTGTCCTCATCTAGCGAATTCATGATTTTGTCTACCTGCGAATAAAGCTCTTCCCTGCTGCCTGTGTTGAAGACCATGAAATCCGTGAAATTGAACGCCTTTGTGAAACCCAGTTCCTCTTCCCTTTTCTCCTGCTGAAGGAATTCTTCCAGTGTCTTTGGATCTCCTGGCCTGCCTCTGGCTTTCATTCTCTCAAACCGCAGTTGCGCAGTGGCAACAATTTTGATTATTTTCATCTGTGTTTTGAAATGGTCCCGTATGGTCTTTACATCGCCAGCTGTTCTCAGGTCTTTGACAACGACCTTCTCGCATTTTGATGCAATAATCTTGTCTAGAACTATTTTAGAAAAAACGCTTTCTCCCTCCTTATCCCTTTTCTCCCGTGCCACTTTCTGCATGTTTTCCCTGTTAGGTTCAAGTCCTTCCATTTCTACAACCTCCTTTACAACATCCCTGAAAGAAAAAATAGTGTAGCCGTATCGCTGCGCTATATAATCAGCAACAGTGTCTTTTCCAGACCCTATGGGTCCAACTATGCCTATTATAGAAGTCATGACTGTGTTTTTCGTAATTACAGATTTAAAACTATTGAGTAAAGCATTATAAATGTCTCTGAAACAACTGCTGAAAAAATCAATACCAAAAAGACTTCATGCAAAAATACCCACTTCTTTTGACATCATCGGCAACAGGGAGAAAGCTGTTGCAATAGTTGGAATGCCAAAAGAATTATACAGGTATAGGGCAAAAATAGCTGCAGCCATCATGAAGCAGCATAAGAATGTTTTTACTGTCTTGGATAAAGGCACGCCACGGAAGGGCATCTTCAGGGTAAGGGATTATAAGCTGCTGGCCGGCAGCACAAACACAGAAGTTCTCCATAATGAAAGCAGCTGCCGCTTGCTGCTTGATCCCAGAAAAGTCTATTTTTCCCCGCGTGAGGGTACAGAGCGCCTGCGCATCGCTGCTGCAATAAAAAACAAAGAGACTGTAATGGTATTCTTTGCAGGCATCGGCCCTTTCGCGATAATCATCTCAAAAAAGGCGGATGCAAAAAAAGTCATAGGCATAGAAATAAACCCGACAGCAGTTGAATATTTTAGAAAAAATATTGAAATGAACAAGTGCAGAAATATGGAGGTTGTTGCTGGTGATGTTAAAAATAAATCAAAAGATTATGCAAATCTATGCGACAGGGTCGTTATGCCGCTGCCTGAAAGTTCTCTTGCCTATCTTCCAGAAGCACTCAGCTGCACAAAGAAAAGCGGTATGATTCACATTTACCTCTTTTCCGCGGAGGATGAAGTAAAAAATAAAAAAGCACAGATAAGAAACATCGCCAAGAGGGCAGGAAAAAAGATAAGCTTTATGGGCAAGACAAATGTACTTCCATATGGCCCAGGGATCTGGAAGATGCGCCTTGATATTAAGGTGATCTGATTGAGACTCTACAACGCAATAGGAATCGCATCTTTTCCGCCTGTCTTAGATTTCTTTGTCACGCTCGTATTTGTGCTATTTTCACCGCTGGCATCTGGTACCTCACCCTTGCTATACATTTTTCTGGTAGCGTTAATTTTCATCAGCGTTATCCCTTTCATACCAACAGCTTATTCTGTAAAAAAGGGACTGATAGATTTCAATGTAACTAAAAAAGAGCAGAGGACTCTGTTTTTCCTCATCGCAGGCGGCAGCTACATTACAGCCGCAGCATTGTTTTTTGTCATGGGATCGCAGATCATGCTGTATCTGACAATTTCCTACGCCATTATAGATTTTGCTGTAATGCTGATAAACCTCTTCTGGAAAATAAGCGTTCACGCCACTATCGCAGGTCCGGTAACAGCTATTGCCTACGTCTTTGGTTGGCACTTGCTGCTATTGCATATCTTTACCATCATAGTCATGTGGTCCAGGATCAAGCTTAAAGTCCATACCATGGCACAGGTTATATCGGGAGCTGTTGTTTCTGCAGTTATCACAGTGCTCATTTTCTATTCTTTCATGCCTTTCTGAATACTGCAATATAAATCCTGCCCGTCTTTGACTGCAGCATTCTCTCAAGAACTAATTTTGTTTTCGCCACAGCATCAAATTTCACATATTTGTTCCAGTAAGGCTCCTGCCATTTGTAAATGCCATGGAACTCTTCCAGCCGAAATCCTGCATTTTCAAATAAGCTCATAAGTTCTGGTTTTGTGAAAAGCTTGAATCTGAGCCTGTTTCTTTCAATTCTGATGCTTTTGATGTCCGAATCAAAGCGTCCTCTTAACTTATCTAACATGCTATAATTTTTCCTGTCCCAGACACTTGCGACAGAAATGATCAATGTCCCACCCTTTTTCAGCACACGTCTCATTTCTTTGGCCGCTTTTTTATAATCGCACAAGTTCAGCACTGTAAACATGCAGATAACAGTATCAAATGTTCCGTCATGGAATGGAAGATTTTCTGCATTAGCCATTGCATACCTCTGTTTTGATTTTCTTAGCGCTTCCTTTATCATCTTTCCTGAAATATCAATACCAGTATACTTTTCAAACAGCCCGGAATAAACACCTGTCCCGCAGCCGACGTCAAGAACCAGGCCTCGCGCATATTTCTTCAGCATCTTTGTTTCCATTTTTCTGAGATGCGTTGTGGTGTCGTTTTCGTGGCGTTTGTCGTATAAATGTGCAGTTTTATCATAGAGTGCAGCCACAGAATCACGTCTTACTTCTTCTCAATCTCTAAATCCATCACAACATGCCAGATGTTAGGAGCATAGCTCTTGACCTTCTTCTTTGTTGCGATATGATAAGAGCATTTCATCCCTTTGCATATAACTGCTATGCCGCTGATGGGTTTTTTCCAGAGATCTCTCCTGTTGTAGGTGTTGTGAAAGTGTATAGTCCCTCTTGGCTTCAGCATGAAAATAGCAGCAGGCAGAAAGTTTTCTGTTTTTGGGAAATAGCCCATGATAACCCTGTCCGCAATGTTGGGCATGTTTTTTGCAGCAATTTTGCAGTCGCCGATCATGGCGCTGATGTTTTGCACTTTGTTGAGCTGGATATTTTCAATAAGGGCATTGTAAGCCTTGGTGTTCTTCTCTATTGCAATGATGTTTTTTGCCTTGCTGAATTTTGCCATGCCCAGAGAGAAATAACCGATGCCTGCAAACATGTCAACAATGGTTTCGCCCGGCTGGATCTTTTCAATGAGCCTTTTCCTTTCATGCAGGTTTCCCTTGGAAAACATGAGCTGGCTTACATCAAGCTTGTACAAAATATCATGTTCTTTGTGGATGGTTTCAGTGCTGTTGCCAGCAATTTTTCTAACGTCAGGTTCGCGAAATTCTCCGCTTATTCCTCTTATTTCGCAGACAGTTTTGATATAAGGAAATTCTTTCAGTACAGATTCTGCCAGCTTCAGCTTTTGCTTTTCTGACATTTTCCACAATTTCAGCAGCATCACGTTCCCGACAATTTGATAGCTGCTTGGTATTTTATTTTCCTTTATCCCAGTAAGTTTTGCCATCTTTGTTTTGAACGACATGCTTAAAGTAATTGAAGATAATTTTAATAAGCGATAGAAATGGAACCGAGAAGGGCGATGTGGATATTCATTATTCCCTACATTTTTGATAGAAAAGAACTTTTCCGCGACAGAAATAGGTGCGATTTTCTCTCTGGGTGCTCTAGTGCTCGTTATTCTTAGGACTGTAATTGGAAGAATTTCAGACAGATATGGCAGGAAAAAAGTTCTTTCTCTTAGTCTTCTCATTAACTCTATTACTTCTGCTGTATATCCTTTTGCCTCGAAATTATACGAATTTGCAACAGTTAAGGGAGCAGAAGAAATATCAAGAACTTTAAAGGAGGGCGTTGATGAATCAATTCAGGCAGATGCATTTCCACGTAAATCCCGACCTGAATATCTTATCAAAATGGGGAAAGCATTCCCAATATCAAGAGCAATAGCAGCTGTATTGGGAATAATTATTACAGCATATTTCTCTCTTGTTTATGGATTTTACGCTGCAGCTGTTTCAATGTTAGTTGCTTTTATCGTTTTCACTTTATTTTATCATGAAGAAAACAGTATAAAAGAGAAGCCAATTTCCAAAATAAACCCCCTAAAATATGGTAAGAAGTTCAATTACATCACAGTTGTTGGTTTTATTACGGCAGTTGCATTTGGGTGTAATGTATTTCCCGGCATTCTTCATACTGGCTGAGCGCGGCCTTAACCTGCAGGCAAATGATATATTTATCCTCCTGCTTATTAGCTACATTATATCTGCCATCCTTATTCACGTTGTTGAAAGAAGAGTAAAAAATTTTGGCAAAAAACAGATGATGATTATTATATTAATTTTGTTCGCATTATTCAGCATCTTGTATGCATTTTCAAATATTATATCATTCATCATCGCACTTTTGGGAATAGCTATCTCGTACTATTTCTGGCGGATATCTTTCAAAACAATGAAGATGGATATGGCCAAACCTGTAGCAAGAGGCGAACAGTTAGGTTTCGCAAAAAGTATAGAAGGGATAGGAGATATTATAGGCCCTTTAATTGGTGGACTGATGATCGATATAGTTTCATTACAGTCGCCTTTCATTCTAGGTGGAGCACTCTATATTCTGGCTGCAATTTTAATAGCGAAGCACATATGAAAGGCTTTTTAGCCTTTCACTACAGTTGATATGTAAGTTGATATTTATGTTGCCTGTTCTAGAGAACGAACATCTCCCGCGCATAAGCGAGAAGTTTGTGGAAAATAAGACGATAACATTTGAGAAAGCAGGTTACCGCTTTGTTGGTCCGAACAAGCATTCAGCAATAAAGATATGCGAATGGTGCAAATCCTCGCTGCGCGAGGATGGCTACTGTTACAAGCAGAAATTTTATGGAATTTCCTCTAATCAATGCATTCAGATGACGCCTACAGTTTTTGTTTGCACAGAGAATTGCCTCTTTTGCTGGAGACCAACGCGCTACGCCCTGCCGAAAACAGAACAGAAATGGGATTCGCCTAAGGAAATAATGGACGGCTGCATCGAGGAGCAGAAGAAAATCCTGCAGGGATTTGCAGGCAATGCCCAGACAACAGCAAAAAAATTCTACAATGCCATGCGACCCAAGCATGTTGCCATTTCTTTGTCAGGAGAACCAACATTGTATCCTTATATCGGCGGTCTTATTGAAGACATAAAAAACAGACATATGACATCCTTCCTTGTGAGCAATGGCACGCTTCCTGAGCGCATACAAGGACTGCTAGACAACGCTCAGCAACCCACACAACTTTATATTACGCTGGCTGCCCCTGACAAAGCCACGCTTAAAGCCACAGCACTGAACATGTTTGAAGATGCCTGGGAGCGCTTGATGGTTTCTTTGTCTTTGCTGTCACAATTTAATCGTTCTGTGATTAGGCTGACATTGGTCAGAGATCTCAATTTCAAGAATCCTGAGCAATACGCAGAAATCATAGAGAAAGCTGCCCCTTCATTCTTGGAAGTAAAGTCATTCATGGCAGTAGGCGGCGCCCAATACAGGCTGCCTTATGACAGCATGCTCAGCCATCAGGAAATCATGGACTTCGCAGCTGAGATTGAGAAAAATTCATCTTATCAAATTGTTGAGAACAAAAGCGATAGTCGCGTTGCTCTTCTTACAAGAGACGGCAGGCCGAATGATTATGTGCCAGTGGATTAATTTAATCAGCAAGCGCATTTCTGAAAAATACATCTTCTATAGGTTCAGGTTTTGAAAGACTTTGTGCACGACCTCTGTAGGGAAAAACAACTCCTCTACCACCTGAATTATAAAAGCTATTTCTCCACTACTTTCTTCCCTCTCTCCTGCGGCACAATCCTTATTTTTGCCTTTGAAAATTTCTTGTCCAGCTCTTTCCCTTTTTGCAGTTCGTGCAGGAAGATGGCCAAGGCAGCGACTTCGCTATGCGGCTGGTTTGTGACAGAAATATTGAAGTCTGCCATTTTGTAAATTTCAGGCGGCACTTTTTCGCTGCCGACAATGACCAGAATTTTCTTGCTTTTCCCGATTTTGTTTATATTCTTTCTGGCAGGAATGCCGTACATACTTAAGTGAACAACAGTAAATTTTCTTTTTTTATAGGCAGCAATAACTTTTTTCCAGTTCTTCTCATACCTGACAGAAAATTTTCCGCCCCATCTTTTGCCTACATCCTTGATGCTCTCTATAAGGCTGCTGTCTTTTTCACCGCTATAGACGACCTCATTAGCTCCCAGCGCCCTTGCTGCCAGGCCGACATGCGTGCTCAGGCGCTCGTCCCTTTTTTGCCTGTGGCCGAGACGCAGGATTGTTATCATGAATAGTAATTAGGGAGAGCATTTAAAAAAAGGCCAAATATTTGAGTAGACCGCGCTTCTGCAGGTGGACTTTGCTCATATTTGATTTTTCCTGTTGGCGCAGAGTATGGTTTCGCCTCGTTCTTACAGACTCCAGCCTGCTTGTCAGGTTACTCGCTTCCGGCGCGTCACTCTTGCTCAGTGCATTAATCTGGGCTTCCGCCATCGTAGCATATTTTTCAAAAGTGATGTTGTCTACAGTGTTATTGCGGAGCCTGTTCAGGTAGAGCTTTGCTGTGCTGTCGCGCAATGCCGACGTGTCATGCCCGTATTTCTCAAGAAGCGAGACGCATTGCTCGTAGCGCCGGCTTGCATGGCCGAACTGCGGCGTGCTCATGCGGTTTCTTGCCATCATGTTCCAGTAATTGTCAGCAAATCGAAAAAGCCTTTCTGACTTTCCCTGATTGTCATAGTCCATTGTTTCCACCATCTTTCTTTCCTATATATGCAAATTATTTACATAGCATATATAAATAGTTTTATACTGTCAGATTTAAAAATCCCGCCTGCAAAATAATAGCATGCCTAAGCACAAAGAGAGTGCCTTAAACATGGGCATATTCAACATGCTCAAGTTCTTCCAGCTCAAGAGCAACGAGCTGCTTGTTTACAATATGCTTTCTAAGAAGCCTATGACTATCAAGCAGCTCCAGAAGAACATGAAGATGTCCGAAAGAAGCCTCAGGGCATACCTGGACAACATGGTAGGGAGGAAATTTGTCAAAAGAAAGCTCATTGAAGGCAAGCACCTGAAGTACGTTTATTATGCCACTTCAGGCGACAATCTGCTTGGCATAATTAAAAATCACGTTGAAGAATTAGAAAAGAAAAGGCTGAAAAGAAGAGAGGAGATAATAAAAGGTACAGAAGAAACCATTAAACAATAAGCAGATCAAATTAAGCTAAATTGTTATTTAGTTGCTCTAGAATATAAAGCTGCCGTTTTTCTGCTGCCGTTTCTGTGGACTGCCTATCTTTATTATCCCCAATGCATAAATATGTTATGCCGTCTGCGCTTGCAACAGAGCCAAATCCTCTTTTTTGTGCATCGCAATCTGTGCAATTTATTCCTCTCAAAGAACATCCATACGGTCATAAATCTGAACGCCTGTTGCGCCGTATACTTAAATATTACGGCTTCGGAGCCGATTATGAACCGCATGAAATTAGAATTAGTGAGACAGCAGTTACACCAGATTTTTTGGTCGATGATTTTTATATAGAATTGACAACTGCAAAAGGCGGCACTAGAACTGAAAAGAACAGAAAGCTAAAATTAGCTGCTGCTAATGGAGTGCCTCTATATATTATGTCGAATTCATCTTTTAAAAAATTAATCGAGCAATACTTAGTAGATCGAAAAATAGGAAATACGAACATAGACCTGTTCAGCTTTTTAAGAAGACCTGGCGAAGATTATAGACCGCACTTGCCGCCATCTTCACAATTTACATTGCAACCTGCGTATGCATGAAAAATAGCCCCGAGCAGATTCGAACTGCTGTCGGCAGGTTTCTCTATAACCCTTTATCATTGCTCCGCAGAGCTCAAAGCTTTGGAATTTCTTCCGTTTCTTTAGGGTTGATCCAGACCTTTCTTTTTGAAAGAAGGGGATGGATTCCAAAGCCTGCTATGCTTGCCATTGTGCTTCAATCCCCTCTTTGTAATATTTTCCTCCTATTTCTTTGGGGTATGCAAAGACCTTTCTTTTAAGAAAGGGATTTGCGAAGGGATTGGAACTACACCACGGGGCTGTCTTGAACTTTTAACAATTCCATATTCAAGGATTTAAAATAACAGGAAATTCGGGACAGTAAGCTTATAAGCATTACTTTGAAATGAAAATTGTGGTGTCATGCCAGGGGAATTAGAAACACGCGAAAAAGCCAGGACGCAGGTACAATCTTGAAGGTTGCGAAGATTTAGTCGAAGAGCTATTTTTCAAGGGATTTTCTGTCAGAATGATTGCATCCGAGCTTAATGTTTCCAAAAGTTCTGTTCACAGGTTTATTGTAAACAAAGTAAAACTTGACAAAAGACGTTTTTAAAGTTAGATATGCAAAAGGAAAAAGAGGTATAGACATGAAAATCCTGCTTACCCACTGCGATTACATAGAATACGAGCCCAAGAAGAAAGCCATTGCTGACGCAGAGCCTGTGGACAAGGAGAAAGTCCGTATTGACGAATGCCTTGTCGTCTTTTCCTCTGCTGAAGAAGGTGATGACGAGCGTGTTGTTGAGCCTGCAGTTGAAGAGATAAAGGACATAGCCAAGCAAGTGAATGCCGATCGCATTGTTATCTATCCCTTTGTCCATCTCTCATCAAAGCCAGCAAGGCCGCATACTGCATTGAAAATCATGCGAGGCATTGAAGAAAAGCTGAAGAAAGATTTTGAAGTCTGTCGTGCCCCTTTTGGCTGGTACAAGAGCTTCTCGTTGAAGTGCAAAGGCCACCCGCTGGCAGAACTCTCCCGTGAAATCCGCTATGGCGAGACCAGCGAGAAGCCCAAAAAAGAAGAAAAAAGCATTGTTAAAATCAAACCCCAGAAGCAGGAAGAGCAAAAAGACCTGGCTCCGAATGATCACCGCGTTCTCGGGAACCTGCTTGACCTCTACAGCTTCCAGGAATGCGCGCCAGGAATGGCGTTCTTCCATCCCAAGGGGATGACAATCCGGAACCAGCTAATAGATTTCTGGAGAAAGGAGCATGCGGAGCGCGGCTACAGGGAAGTCTTCACGCCGCTGATCATGAACAAATCGCTATGGGAAATCAGCGGCCACTGGGATCACTACAGGGAGAACATGTTCTGGACAAAGATAGATGATGTTGATTTCGGGGTCAAGCCCATGAACTGCGCAGGCGCGATACTTGTATTCAAAAATGCAACGCGCAGCTACAGGGATTTGCCCATGCGGCTCGCCGAGCTTGGACATGTCCATCGCAATGAGCTTAGCGGCGTGCTCTCCGGCCTGTTCAGGCTGCGCTATTTTACACAGGACGATGCCCACATATTCGTGACAGAGAATCAGCTGGAAGAAGAAGTTCTCCGTGCCGTCGATATGACAGACCATTTTTACAAGACATTTGGCTTCACTTACCACGTCGAGCTTTCTACAAGGCCTGAGAATTACATGGGTTCCAGGGAGGCATGGGACAAGGCAGAAGCCGCTCTCGAGAGCGCGCTGAAGAAAAAGCACATGCCTTACAAGGTCAACGAGGGCGACGGAGCCTTCTACGGGCCGAAGATAGACTTCCATCTTACCGATTCTCTTGGAAGGACATGGCAGTGCGCAACGATCCAGGCAGATTTCCAGATACCCGTACGCTTTGATGTCAGTTATATTGGCGAGGACAACAGTCCGCACAAGCCGGTTATCATCCACAGAGTAATTTATGGCGCAATCGAGCGCTTTCTCGGCATATTGGTTGAGCACTATAACGGCGCGTTCCCGCTCTGGCTCTCTCCCATTCAAGCAAGAGTGCTGCCTCTTACAGAAAGGAACGTAGCAAAGGCGGAAAATGTCCTTCGTTCATTGCTGGCCGCAGGAATCCGTGCTGACGCAGACCTGCGCTCCACTACAGTTGATTACAGGGTCAGGGAATCCGAAACGCAGAAGGTCCCGTATACGCTTGTGATCGGCGACAGGGAGGAAGCCAGCAACACGCTGGCTGTCAGGCCCAGGGGGAAAAAGCCGCAGTTCGGCGTGCTGATGGAAGATTTTCTCGCGCAACTGAAGGAAGAGATAGAGGGGATGAAGTAAGTTTCACTTGCGGGAAAATAACCAAACATAGCAATGATAAATTGCACCACGATAGTCGGTCATCCCGATGCTGAACTCTTCAACATTTCTCAGATCACTATGCGTAAAATCTTTTCGCATAAAGACATTTTCGCCAATGCCGCACATATCAGGATTGCCAATATGCAAATAGTGATTCACGGTAGGATAATCAAGCACATCGTGGCTTATGCGGTCTTTTGGTGACCACGAAGCAACAACCACTTGAGGTTTGTATTTTTTTAACGTTTTTGCGTGATCATGTTCTTCAACAAACGGGTCGTATCCTTGTGAATCTGTGGCTTTAATATCAATCCCCGCTTTTCGCAGATGATAAGACAGCTTTCCATTTCCAGCACAAATTTCTACGATAGGAAAACTGCCAAGTCTTCTGATTTCTTCTGCTAACGTCTTCACAAACTCGACATTCCAGATGTTGTAAATTCCACTTGCATTGCAAAATTTTTCCCATTTGTCAGCATGAGAACCCTTGTATTTCCTATAAAAAAGCCTTAAAAGTGCTTCTGCCTCTGCATAAGTAGGCAATTCACCAATAGATAAGATTTTTTCAATTATTCTCCGTTGCGCTGGTATTGTTGTGCTCTGCATTCATTTCAAGATTTCAGAAAATTATTTGAACCTATTTAACCCCTCCTTTCCAAATTCTAATCATGGTTCTTTCTGAATTCTTTGCGGGCCTCATAGCATGGGT
>CAYJMB010000019.1:0-12558 GCA_964371455.1 uncultured archaeon
GCCTTCCCTGTCCCGAATCCCCAGAGCGAAGAGTGCGGCACCACGAGTGATGCGATTAGGAAAATCATTGCCGCGGTTGTCATCCTGAGCCATCGTATCTTCATCTAGAGTCCTCACCACAGCTGAATAGCCGCATTCTCTCAAAGTAAATATGGTTTTGGTGTAATATAAAATTGTTAAACATGCTGTTTCCCCATTTTTCTGTTTATTAATGATCTGAGCACAGCAAAAGCCTCTCCCATATCTGTAATTGCAGCCTTGCCCTCATCCAAGGAAGGAAGAATGCCCCTGTATTTTATGTCGTTCCTGAGTTTTCTGTACCTGTCTATTCTGAATATCATTGCCATGGTGATTTCCCTGCTATAGAATTGCTTGAGAAAATCTATGCAGGCTTCATGGGAATAAGATTTGTAGCCATCCAAGGCCATTATTGCGTCTATCAGTTCTTTTACAGCCCCGTAGGCATTTTCCACGATAAAAAATGCATTCTCATCTGTTGGGTTTTCTTTCTTTGCCTTTTTCATTCTGAAGCTTGCAATTTTAACGAGACTTTTTGCGAACTCTTTGTCTATGCTGACTTTCTTTGCTGAACCCTCCTGCAAATACCGTCCAAACATCAGAGCACCTTCAGATAGCCCTCTAAAATAATGCCATTTATGACGTTATTCACGAATTCGGGGGATTTATTTTTTGCTTCTCCAAACTCCTTTGGCGTCATTGCAATTACATTTATTTTTTTGCCGATTTTCTTTTCAAAATCCGGGAGATCCGTCTCTTTTTTAATCTCTGAAAGGACAAAGATATCGAAATCGCTCTTTTCAGTGTCTTCGCCTCTTGCTGCAGAACCGAAAAGAACGACTGCTTCGGGGTGTCTGAATTTGTTGTCTATATAACTGAGAAGCCCTGAACTTTTGATAACCTGCATGTTATATAATTTCTTTGCTTCTCTGTACTCTTCCGTGTCCCTTGTCCTGAATATCATGAGATTTTTCTTTTTTTCAGAGCCGATTATCTCATGCTTCTCGAACTGTTTTAGCCTTGCTTTGGCCGCTGTTGTTGATAGCCCAGAGAGTCTTGCAATCTCCCTTAAATGAAACTCTCCGCTGGGATTTCTCATGAATAGCTCTAGGATTTTGTCTTTTTTTTGTAACATATGTTATTTTTATGCAACAATTGTTATTTAAATGTAACGTTTCCTGGGGAAATGACTATTTATTTCTGCGGCCTGCTTCCTACTTTTGCAGCCGGGCCTTTGACTTTACCTTCAGGTATAACTCCCTGTCCTGGTTTGCTGCCATAAAAACAGAATCTATCATATTCTTTTGCTGCTTTGACCAGTCCGCATTGCTGTGAGTCCTGACATAATTTGCCCAGTATCTGACAAACCACAATCTCTGCCGGAAATTCTTTTCCTTATCCATGGAGAACGCCTTCTCTTTTCATAGCTGTAAGGACATTTAATTTATTACCGTATTCTCTCAGTATATCTGTATTGAGCCGCTCTTTAAATATCTCATAGAGATATACGGCATCTTCTATATCTTTTTCCGTGCCCAGATGGAACTTGTATGCTATCTGCTGCTCTATTTTTGACACAAGCATCTTATGGCCGTTAACTATAACAGTAAATGGGTTTTTTAAAGTAAAAAAATCCGGTTCCTTTTTTGTTTGCGTTTCTATTATGGGAAATACAGACATAGCGAGTTTGTCCAAAACAGAAAGCTCTTTATCCAACTCAATAGTATTTTGATCCTTGAAATTTATTTCCATGTTTTACAATTTGGACAGAAGTTTATTAATTCTTCACTTTGTCAGGAAATAGATTTTATCCTAAATTCAAACGGCAGCTCAATTTTTTCTTCCTTTGGTGTTGCGCGCTTGCTGAAGTTGAATATGGCAAACCCTATGATGTTGCCTTTTGTATCCACTCTCTCAAAGACGTCATTTTTTGCCATAACATCTCGCCCTTCTTTAATTTATCTGTGAAAAATGCCGTTATGATAAAGCCTTCTATTCTTTCATCTGTCAGTCTTACTTGTCTGCCAAATGGATCCACAAAAATATCCATAAGAATCTTTTCCTACCGTCGTTTACATAATTTTTGCGCCATTCTTTACCTTTTCCTGCGGCTGTAATATCGTCCCGTCATCTGCAGCCAGCAGCATACCATGTGAGAGAACGCCTCTCAGCTCCTTCTCTTCCAGATTTGTGACAACAATGACCTGCTTCCCTTCCAGCTCCTGCGGCCTGTACTTGAACTTCAGCCCTGCAACAAGCTGCCTAGTCTCGTTGCCAAGATCCACTTCTAAGATATAGAGCTTGTCTGCAGCAGGGTGATTTCTCACGCTGGTCACTGTCCCGACCCGCATCTCCACTTTCTTGAATTCTTCCAGCGGCAGCATGTCATTCACTGTCCTGATGTTTTCTGGTTTGGTGTTTTCTTTTTTGCTGTCTTTTATTTTGTCTAAATTATCGTTATCTTTTTTGTCTTTATCACCAACGCCAGAAACTTTGGCATATTTTGAAACATAGCTTTTTGCTCTTTCTAATGCTTCTTGTTCTATCTTCTTAAACAATATGTTAGCCCTGACAGGCTCTCCTGCTGTCAGCTGGATTTTATCGATCTCATGGAACTTCTTGTTCCCCGAGTTCAGCGCCCGCAGCGCCCGTTCTGTTGTTGTTGGTGTGTAAGGATAAAGCAGGACCGTTATTGCCCTGAGGACATTGACAGCAGCAAATAATGTCGTTGCAGCGGCTTTTTTGTCTGTTTCAATCAGTTCCCAGGGCTTCTTGTGCTGGAAATACTTATTTGTAGCGGCAGCCAGTGAAAGTATCTCAGCCAATGCTTCCCTTAGTTTGACATCCTTCACCAGTTCCTCCACGCGCTCCTTTGTTTTTCTCAATGTTCCAAAAAGCGCAGCTTCATCGTCTCCTATTTCGCCCGCAGGCACCTTTCCGCCAAAAAATTTCTCTATGAAGTACGTCACCCTGTAAAAGAGGTTGCCATAGTTCGCGATAAGCTCATTGTTTATGCGCGCCTGGAAGTCGTCCCAGCTGAAGTTGCTGTCCTTTGTCTCAGGCAGGATGGAGAGCAGATAGAACCGCCAGTAGTCTGCAGGAAAGAGTTCCAGCGCCTCGTCGCTGAACAGCCCTCTGCCCTGGCTTGTTGAGAACTTGTCACCTTCCCAGTTCAGGTACTCATAACCCTGGACAAAGTAAGGCAGCAGGTAATTTGTATCCCTCTGTTCAGAATCGCGCCCAGCAAGCAGGATAGCAGGCCATATGATCGTATGGAATGGTATGTTGTCCTTGCCTATGAAATGGTAGATCCTGCTGTCCTTCCAGTAATGCTTCCAGCTTTCTTTTATTGTGCCCTGCTCGTAGCCGTCTTTTGCGATAGAAATGTATGCGATGGGCGCGTCGTACCAACAGTAGAAGACCAAATTTTCGTATCCCTTCAGCGGAACCCTCACGCCCCATTCAAGATTCCTCGTGATGCATCGTGGCTTCAGCCCTTCCGTTAGCCATCCAAGTGCGAGATTTCTGGTATTCTCAGGCCAGTGATCATGTTGCTTTATCCATGCTTCTAGTTTGTCAGCAAGTAGCGGCAGGTTAAGAAACAGGTGCTTTTCTTCACGAAATTCTATTTTCGTATTGCCGCATATGCTGCATCTCGGGTCTTTGAGGTCCTCCGGATCCAGAACCTTTGCGCACCTCTCGCACTGGTCGCCGCGCGCGCGCTCGTAGCCGCAGTGAGGGCATGTGCCCGCAATGTAGCGGTCAGGCAGGAACCTGTTACAGACGCCGCAGAAAGGAATAATGAGCGTATTTTCTATAATATAGCCATTTTCATGCGCAGACAGAAAGAGCTCTTTAGTAATCTGGTGGTTGCCCGGCGACGATGACCTGCCAAAGAATGAGAAGTCAAAGTTCCATTTCTCGTAGATCTCTTTCTGTATCTTATAGTACTTCTCTGCATATTTTTCAGGGAGCAGTTTTTCTTCTAATGCAGCGAGCTCGACTGCTGTGCCGTGCTCATCTGTCCCGCAGATGAATATATTGTCAATATCCATGATATCAAGGAATCTGTGAAAAACATCGGCGGGCAGCATCGAGCCGGCAATGTTTCCCAGGTGCTTCACGCCATTTACATACGGCAGCGCAGAAGTTACAGTAATGCGTTTTGCTTTGAAGGAGATCACCTGAAGAAAGTATTTGAAGTTAAGATATATAACCTTAGTTCCATTGAAAAATGCGGAAATTCCAAGACTATCATTAAGGCAGTGTACTTTAAGAGATTATTTTTTATTTCCCTGCAACCTCTAATTCTATTATGGTTTTGCTCACAGGAAAAATCCGCACTATGGATTTGTAATCTATATCAGAAAATTTTGCTATCTCTGGTGGAATTCTTATAACTATAGAATTTCCTGATTTTGTCACTTTCACCAGTTTTTCTAGACTGAAAATACCGCGTTTCTTCGCCTCATTTTCTATTGCCTGCATCATTTCGTTATCCAAATATTCAGCATTGCAGTCTGTCGTTCAATACCCTTCTACTTTCAGGTCGTCTATTCTGCTAAAATGCCTACTGTTTCGCGTAACTACTGTATCGCATCCATTAGTCAGAATGATCCCTGCAACCAGGCAGTCTATGTCGTCTATCATTTTTCCTTGCTTTGACAATTCGCCGGATATTTGGCCGGCTTTTATCGCAGCTTTATGGTCCAGCGGAAGGACCGTCAGCCTGTTCAGGAGTGTCTCAAACGCATGCAAAGCTTTTTCCTTGTTTGTTTTCTGCTGCCAGATGCCTGCAACTGCCTCGTATACGCTGGCTTCTGTTGTAAATACTATCGGCTCCTTGTCTAACTCTATCGACTTTATCAATGCTCCTCTATCGTTGCGCAATATATCTACGATGAATGTTGTGTCAACTGCTTTCATTTGATCAGCCTTGACTTTTCTCTTTTTGCAAGCTTGCTTAATTTGCGTCGCTTATCAATTGATTTTTCAATTGAAGTTATTTCTGAAGCCTCCATCCATGACCACAAGCCTGCACATTCGCTGATTTTTCCTCTCCCATGGACGAGCCTGAGCAATTCATCTGAAAAGCTTTCCCTGCTTTTCTTATGCTTCAGCAGTTCCTTGTACACTTCTTCAAGGACGGATATTGTTTTCGTAGGCATGTCTATTATTAGATACACAGACTTTAAATAGGTTACTCTGTGTATCTGATCCTCCTGCATGAATTTGTTCGCAGTCTCTTCTGTTTTTACGAAACCGGTGATTTGTATCCAGGAGTCAGCTTTTCCGCCACCTTTTAGTCGTATCACATATAGAGAAACATTTATAAATAGTTTCTACATATATAATACTATGATGCAGAAAGGTAAATGGGAAGAAGTAATAAAGGATTTTCATGAAAGCAGGTTTCCGGACGCCGTAGAGAGGGAAATAAACATGCCTGTTGAGATGCCTATCAGCAGGGCAGTCGCTATAATAGGCCCACGGCGGGCAGGAAAGACGTATAGCGTTTTCCAGCTTATAAAAGCCCTTTTGAAAACGGTGAAAATGAGCCAGGTCTTGTATGTTAATTTTGAGCGGGCGGATATCGGGGTTGTTGATTATAGAGACCTCAATGCAATGCTGGAGACATTCTATGAAATGTATCCAGAAAACAAGACAAAGAAGGTCTGGCTTTTTCTGGATGAGATACAGAATGTTTCAGGCTGGGAAAAATTCGTCAGGACAGCTTTAGACCAGAATGTGAATGTGTATCTCACAGGCTCCTCGTCTAAGCTGTTAAGCAAGGAAATAGCCACAGCTATGAGGGGCAGAACCATAACGTATAGAGTTTTACCGTTTTCGTTCAGAGAATTTCTCAGGGCCAAAAATTTCAAATTAGGAAAGTTTATCTCTTCATCAGAAAAGGCGAAGGTGCTGAACCTGCTAAGAATTTACCTCGAATATGGCGGTTATCCAGAGGCAGTCATCTACGGACCTGAAAGGGAAAGGATATTGAACAATATAATTGAAACCGCAGTGTACAAGGATGTGGTGGAAAGGTCAAAGATAAGAAACACAAAGGCACTGAAATTGCTGATGGAGGCCTTGATGAACTCAAGGGAATTTTCTGTGCACAAATTTTATAATTTTTTGAGATCTATGGGGATCAAGGTGGGCAAGAACGTCTTATACAAATATGTAGAGCATTTGAATGATGCTTTTTTTGTTTTTATGCTGAGAAAATTTTCTCATTCTTACAAAGAAGCTGAGCAGTCTGTCCCGAAAACCTACTTTATTGATAATGGGCTGTTGAAAGTAAGCGGAATACACGATCATGGAAGGCTGATGGAAAACCTTGTTTTTGTTGAGCTGTTGAGAAAAGAATGCGATATTTCATATTACAGGTCTGCAACAAAAGAAGAAGCCGATTTTGTCATAAAGGATGGCAAGCAAGTCAGGCAGATTATGCAGGTGTGTTACGATATAGGCAACTTTAATACCAAGGATCGTGAGGTCAGGTCTATAATAAAGGCAAGCAAAAATCTAAAGTGCCGCAATCTTCTTGTTATTACATGGGATTTTGAGGCTGAGGAGAAATTGAAAAGCAAAAAAATAAAATACATCCCTCTCTGGAAATGGCTTCTCGGCTTATAGATTCCTATTTTTGTATTCTTGCGATTCCTCCACGTAGTGTTTCGTTGTAGCTTGCTCGAAGAGATACGGAACTGTCTACGAAATTTAGAACCCCAAAATACTGATGCCCCGCATGGCTTTTGAGATAATCCTGAAGCTAGTCCCTCAGCATGAAATTATCAAGCTGCTTCTTCGCCCTTTCCCTTCTTGCCTGATGTACTTTCAAGAACTGCCCAACTTTTTTTGCCAAGATCTCCTTTATTTCACCTGTTGTCATTGCGCCGGATTTGTACCCATCGCGCAGCTCCTTTATTTTGTCGTCGTCTTCCTCAAAGACATTGTAAAGGTACTGGTAAGCTGTGTCCACATCAGGATTGCCTCCGTGCTTCCTGTGCTCCGCCAGAGTCCCGGCGCCCCCGGAAAAGGATTTCATGATTTTTCTTCTTGCATCCCTAGGGCTATCAGTAGTAAAGATCGCAGAATCCGGTATGCTTGCGCTCATCTTGCTGTCCGGTCCCTGAAGCCCAGGCAGAAATGCATTGTGGATGGCAGCAGGCTTGTAGTAACCCAGCTTCTCAGCAACATCCCTTGTGACTCTCCAGTAAGGATCCTGGTCAATAGCCGCAGGAATGAGCACAGGCACCTTCTTGCCCTTGAGCACAGAAGGCAGGAATGCAGTAGCAGCCTGCATTGCCGGATAGAAAGCCATCCCGATATTCGTGCTGTTCTCAAATCCGAACACAGCCTTTGCAGTGGAGAACGTCACATGTTTTGCCACACGTACTGCAATCTTGTACATGGTCTTTGCATAATCTGTGTCCACAAAGAGAAAAGTTTTCTCAGGGTCAAATCCCAGAGCTATGATATCCAGCGCGTTCTCGTATGCAAACCTGTTAGTCTCTTCCAGCGGAAGGTCGCCATGCAAAAATTTCTCATCGTCTGTGAGCTGGAAATAAAGTTCTGTATCAAACTTGTCCTGCAGCCACTTGCACAATATCCATGGCATGATGTGGCCAATATGCGTGTCTCCTGAAGGTCCGCGCCCTGTGTAAAGCACAAACTTCTCCCCTTTCTCCAGCTTGTCAAGAATCCAGTCCATGTCCCTGTGAGAAAAGAAAATCTTCCTGCGAAGCATGAAGTGCAGCTCGCCTGTGTGATTTTCTATGCGTTTCAGCAATTGTGGCGTCACATGGCTTGTGCCAAAGCTCTTGATAAGTTTCTCGTAGTCTATGTGCCCGGAAACCTCCCAGGGCGTCACTTTCATTTTGAAAACACCTCATTATCACTTCTTGCTTATTATTAACATCCGTTTATTTAAAAACTCTTTAACTTGGGAGTGTATAATTGTGAAGTCTTCTCTAGTCAAAGACATTTCGCTATCCAATAAAGGATCATGAAAATGAATCCGATCTTTTGTTATCTTCGTCACAACTATCCAGTGTGGGCTTTTGATATTGTGGATTTTTCTTGCGCTTACTAAAACCAGTGGCACATATTTTCTTCTCAGCGCATTTTTCATATCTGTAACAGTAGGTGTTTTATCTGTCAATTTAACGCCTCTTCTCTTGCATTCTTTTTCATGTCGCCTTGCCACATTTGTAGAAATTCTGTCATCTTGTGTGGTTTCGTGCATGTATCGTCTTTTGCATATGATTTCTGCATCAAACCCTCTTTTAACAGCTGATAATGCCAGTCCTTGCGGCAAGCATCCAGGTACAGTTATCATATTGGCATCTTTCCATATATTTATCTCAAGGCCCTTTGACATTTTTATTTTCCTGTCCAATTCCTTCATAGCCATCATAAGGCATGCAGGATCGCATGTATAGCTCGTTGTCTGTTTGTAGTGTCTCATCTGAAAGCCTCCTCAAAATTTCTGCACTCTATCTGGACTATGTCTTTATGCTCTTTGCATCCGCCTAGAAAGTCTCCTTCCATGCACCTTCTGCAGTTTTCCTGTACTGTCTGGTCGTCTTTTGCTATTAGTGATTCCAACTCTCCTACAGGGCATTCATAATATCTCCCGCCATATTTTCTGAAATATTCTAATGAAGGGCCTCCAGTAGTTACTGCATCTTTTATCTTTTTTTCTCCATCTTCATTTAGATGGAGTTTGTATTTCTCGTCTGCATGGTACATAAGGCCTTTTCCGGCCAGATCCAGAGGCTCTGCATAGAATAAGCCTGCTAAATTATTTTTCATTCCCAATTTCTTTGCAATATAGCGGACTCTCGCTGCAGGGATAGCAGATCCCTGGTCTGCTATAACCAGTGTATCGCTTTCTTCCATACTAATCAACGTATCAGCTATCTGCATAGTAGCCATCTGCATGCCTGCATTTTCGTCTCCCGCAGGATCTCTTGACTCTTTTCCGACGAATTTTTGGATGTGAAATCCCATATCCAGTCTTCTAAGCCTGTAACCTGAATCATCTAGAGTATCCACGATCTCAAAATTATATTTTTCCAATAGCTTTCTTGTCTGTCTCGCAGTCTTTTCTATTTCTGGCTTGGAAAAAATCCCCAATGCATAAAACTCATATGTAGGTATTATTGCTCTTACAGGACAGTCTTTTTCATGACTTATAGCAGCTGCTGCTTCTATGGACGGGTATATGGAAAGACTTGGTCCTTCTGCTTCGCAGCAAATTCCGATAAGTATTCTAGCTTTTCCAAAATCAACATTTCCGGAATAACCGAAAAAATGCCCCCGCCTAATGCAAGAACTCTCGGAAAAATAAGTAGCAATCTCCGATATAGGTTTTATGCTGCTGCTCTGAATAACATTCCTGATTCTTTCTTGCCTGACATCATCTTTTCCGAATAATCTGTACTCCGGGCCAAAGTCCTTCCCCTTCTTTTGTCATATTTTCTCACCTCGTATCCTGTAAATCTTTCTTCGCATATCAGCAAAACTTTGCTGTTCAGAAATGATATTTTTATAAATAAGAGCCCTTACAGCATACTTTATCGTCCTTTCAGAAAGCCCTGTTTTCTTTATGAGCTGTTCTTGCGTGAGAAACTCAGAATCAGACAATATTTGTAGGACTAAATGTGCCGATTTTCTCATTTGTATCCCAAAGACATTCACCGGTCATTGTTGTCCCACCTTTCCTCCTTTGTCTTTTATCACCAAGAATTTAAATCTGTTTGGATAGGTGCAAATTCATCTCCCTATCTTTCCTTTTAGCGCTTCTAGGACGATGTACACGGCAATGCCCGCTCCAAAAATAATATTCCAGTCCTGAAGCCCGAGAGGTACTGTACCAAAAGCTGTATTCAGTCCAGGTATGTACACAACAGCGAGCTGCAGCAGCAGCGATGTGAGCACTGCAGCAAGGAATTTCCTGTTGGTAAAGTAGCCTGCCTTGCTTATCCGCATTGTAGACCTGAAGCTCATAGCGACGAAAAGCTCGCCGATCACAAGGGCTGTAAATGCGATAGTCCGCGCTCTTGGCACATCAGGAAGATAATAATTGAACAGGATCAATATAACAGCAGCCAGCAGTATGCCCACAAGCAGTATGTAAGTTATGCTGGACCTGTTCAGTATTTTCTCTTTCGGATCTCGTGGCTTTCTTTTCATTACATCTTTGTCAGGCTGCTCTATGCCAAGCGCAAGTGCAGGAAGGCCGTCTGTCAGCAGGTTCATCCACAGTATCTGCAATGGCAGCAGTGGCAGCGGCATGTTTATGATAATGGCTGTAAGAATGACAAGGATCTCGGCAAAATTTGCAGAGAGCAGGTAATTCACGAATTTCTTTATGTTATCGTATATCCCCCTTCCTTCTTCCACAGCATCTACAATTGTAGCGAAGTTGTCATCTGTGAGCACCATGTCTGCCGTCTCTTTGGTGACATCTGTGCCTGAGCCGACAGCAATACCGATGTCTGATTTCTTCAGCGCTGGCGCGTCATTCACCCCGTCCCCGCTCATGGCAACAATATGGCCTTTCTTCCGCAGCATCTCTGTGACTCTCACTTTCTGGTCAGGCGATGTTCGTGCGTATACAGAGATGCTGTCTATGGTGTCCTCAAGCGCTTTATCATTCATTTTTTCCAGTTCAGCGCCTGTCACCGACCTGCCTGCTATTCCCAGCTCTCTTGCGATAGCTTCAGCAGTGTTCTGGTGGTCTCCTGTTATCATAACAACCTTGATGCCGGCCGTATAACACTTCGCGATAGCGTCCTTGACTTCTGGTCTCGGGGGATCTATCATAGCTTGCAATCCAACGAAAATTAGTTCATCCTCTTTCGCATGTATGTCGCTCACAGGCTTGTATGCAAATGCAAGAACGCGCAATGCATCTTTTGTGAGCTGCTCATTCGTTTCCAGAATTTTCTGTCTGTCTGAATTTGTCATGATGCCTGGTGTGTCCCTGTATATTTTGTTGCACTGTTTCAGGATCTCTTCCACAGCGCCTTTTGTAAACATCTTCTTGCCCTGGACATCGTAAACAACACTCATCATCTTTCTCTCAGATTCAAATGGAATTTCATTCAGTCTTTTTTCCCGTTCCCTAACATCCTCAAGGCCGTATTTCTTCGCAGATCTTATCAGTGCAATCTCAGTGGGATCTCCGCTTTGTTCTGTTGCATCGTTGCAGAGCAAGCCTGTCAGGAGAAGGAGGTCAAGGGTGCTGTCTTTTTTGTTGTCTGTGTTATCAAAATCAATAACATCATCATTGACAAAAATCTTTCGCACAGTCATCTCATTCTTCGTCAGCGTGCCTGTCTTGTCGCAGCATATTACAGTCACGCTCCCCAGGCTCTCCACAGCCGACAGTCTTCTGACAATCGCGCGCTTTTTTGACATCCTCATCAGGCCGATAGCAAGCGTGATCGTGACTATTGCAGGCAGTCCTTCTGGTATAGCTGCCACAGCCAGCGACACCGCAACCAAAAACATCTCAAAGAGCCCAATGCCGTGCAGGTATCCTGCAGCAAACACAATAACAGCAACAGCCAGGATGACCAGCGAAAGCTGCTTTCCCAGAACAGCAAGCCTTCTCTGCAACGGAGTGTCCTCTTCTTTGCCCTGCAGCTTTTCTGCGATTTTCCCGAATTCTGTCTGCATTCCTGTTTCTGCTACAACTGCTGTGCATTTGCCATAGACAACACTTGTCCCGGAAAAAGCCATGTTTATTCTTTCAGGCAGCACCACATCTCCTAAGGTCTGCGCATCTTTTGTCACAGGCACAGATTCGCCTGTCAGAAGAGATTCATCCATTTTTGTATTATACTGCTCTATGATTCTGCAGTCTGCAGGAACTTTGTCGCCTGCGTTAAGCAAGATTATATCGCCTGGCACAAGTAGCTTGGAATCCAGCGTTGTTTGTTTCCCATTCCTGACCACATTGCTCTTTGTTGTGGCAAGTTTTTTCAGCGCTGCGAGCGCATGCTCCGCCTTTCTTTCCTGGTAAAATCCCAGCAGTGCGTTGATGACCAGAATAACTGCAATCACTGCGGCGTCTATTATTTCCCCCAGGAAAAGGGATGCGCCTATAGCAAATATGAGCACAGCAACCAGCACATTTTTGAACTGTCCAAGAAAAAGTTCTAAGTCGCTGGCCTGCTTCTTTGCAGCAATTTCATTTGGTCCATATTGTCGTAATCTTTCTTCAGCTTCCTCTGTGCTCAGACCTCTAGTCGTTGTATTTACGTCTTTCAGTACGTCGTCTACACCAAGCGTATGCCATTTCTGTTTTTCCATGTCTGGTCTGAAGAGCATTTGTCAGGCGGGGTTAAAATAGGTTTTAGCCGCTGTCAAATTATTTACGAAGTTTCCCGTAGGGAAATTTAGGTGAGGTTCTGCAATAACCGAGCCGTAAAAGAGCCTTTTTGTAATAACCGATAGAATTTTAAGTCATAAACACATTAATTATTTTATGAAGGATGTTGTCATAAAAAAGGGCAATAT
>CAYJMB010000019.1:12658-13878 GCA_964371455.1 uncultured archaeon
CTCAACGTTCTGGTATCTGCGGCTTATGTGCGTCAGTATAACTTGTTTCACTTTTGCCTCTTCTGCAATGCGCAGCACATCCTCAAAGGTCGTGTGCTTGTACTCCTTGTCAAAGACATCTTCCTCAAAAAATGTGCTGTCATGAATGAGCAGGTCCGCATGGTCCGCGACCTTTATCATGTTCTTCGTTACCATTGTATCGCCTGAATATACAACCTTCTTGCCCTTCTCTACAAATGCGACGTCGTCAAGTTCTATCTTCTTGTCACGGAATGTCACAGACCCCTCTTCTTTTATCTTCCTGTAAATAGGGCCAGTAGCAGGAAGACCGAATGTTTTTGCTTTTGTTTTGTCTATCTTGATCCTGTCCTTCTCGACAAATGCATATGATGCGGCAGGTATGCCATGCCTGGCAGGACTAGATGCGATGAAAAATTCCGGATTGTCCAGAAGCGTCGTGATTTCGCTGCCCTCAAACGGCACATCCTTCGCAATAATAGAGAAATTTTTTGACGCATAGCCAAGGTCAAGAAGAATGTCAACAAATTTTTCAGCTTCCGGCCCAAATATCGTGAGCGGTTTTTGCCGCTTTTCCAGGTTCATGGTTTCCATCAAGCCAAGAAGGCCGGCAAAATGATCAGCGTGCCAGTGCGAGATGAAAATCTCATTGATGCGCATGAAGTTCAGGCCAGCAGAAAATATCTGCCTCTGCGTCCCTTCGCCGCAGTCAAACAGGAATTGCGACTCTGTCTCGCTCCTGTAAAGAAGATGGATGCTTGCGTGGTTCCTGTATTTTGTCGGTATGCCGGCAGTTGTGCCGAGGAATGTTACCTCAATCTGGGTCATAGTTTATTTATGAAGTCTCAGCTTTATAAATAATCATAGAAAATGTTTGGTGTAGGCCTATTTCTTCCATTTTCTGTAGTAGATGAATCCGGCCCCACTGATGATTACTAGTACTCCTATAATCCACGCTAGTTGGGTTTCTATGAAATATTGAGTTGAGTCAAATTTGACTGGTGGATTCAAAACAGATACTCCTTGAGGACAGTCTATAAGTCCTGCATCGCCTGTTTTTGCGTCTACAGTAGCTTCGCAGTTATTATCCAACTTGAGAAACCATACCAATTTCTTGTCCCTGATTTGCAGTTCAGGGTTTCTTTGGAGTGTCCATTGCTTTTGTGAAGCGATCCATTTTGTTTGATCACTGGATAAATCAG
>CAYJMB010000020.1:0-2847 GCA_964371455.1 uncultured archaeon
CATTTCATCCGCTCCTGTAAGGTGTCCACAATTTTCCTACAAAGATGTCATGCGGACGGCCTTCTTTAACAGAGCTTGCTGATTCCCTTTGAAGCCGCACATGTGCATGCAAGTCTCTGATATCAGGATAACCATTCTTTTGCATAGATGTTTTAATATGCCTAATCGCAGATGGCAGGTTATCTTTTACATAGCCAGCATAAGGCACATGGCCTTCAATTCCTTCTGATTCCTCTGCCTGGTGATATCTTTTTCTTCTCCATGCCTTTGCTCTTTCCGAACCTTCTCCCCAATATGGCTTGACCAAAGCTGTATAGACTCTGCCCTGATATTCTTCTTTCAATTCATCTATTTCCGTCAGGCTTTCATGAAATCTTGCAAAAAATCTGCCGCCCATCACAGAATCTGCGCCGAGTGCAAGTGCAACGAAAAAATGATCGTTTGTAACTATGCCGCCGTCAGCAATTATTGGCACGTAAATGCCGGTTTCTCTCAGATACTCGGTTCGTCTTTGGTTAATTTCTATTACTGCCGTTGCCTGCGGTCTTCCAATACGATACTTTTCACGTGTGGTACAAATAGAGCCAGGACCCATGCCTATCTTAACACCATGTGCGCCACTCTGAACAAGAAAATCAAAGCCTTCTTTTGTTGCGATATTGCCGCCAATGACAGAAATGCCTGGAAAATTTTTCACTATGTGCTTCAATGCTGCTTCCTGATAATCAGAATAGCCTTGGGAAGCATCGATAAATAAAATATCAACACCAGCCTCTGCCAATGCAGGAACACGTTTTCTGTAATCGTGTGTATTTATCGCAGCACCAACTACATAGCGTTTTTTGCTGTCCACCAGCTCCAGCGGATATGATCTGTGTTCGCGTATATCTTTTTTGAACACCATGAACTTCAAATGCCCATCCTTGTCGACAATGGGAATAGATCCATGGTGGCTGTTCTCTAAAATTGCATTTGCTTTTCTGATATCTTCGCCAACTGTTTCGTAGCGTGCATATCTTATTCGTCTCATAGGAATCATTCTGTCACAGACTTTCAGATGTCTGTGTTTTTCAGAATAATCATTTTTAGTGAGCAAGCCCACGAGACGACCATTTGGTTTCCCGTTGTCTGTTATGGGAAATGTGGAATAACCTTTTTCTTTTGCCGTTGTCATGACTTTTTCTATACTGTCTGCTGGCGAGAAAACATCCGGCACGACAAAAGCTGCTTTGTACGCCTTTACGCGTCGCACCATCTCAGCCTCATCTCTTATGGGCTGGCTGCAGAAAATGACTCCAAGGCAGCCCTGCTTTGCAAGCTCTATTGCCATTTCAGTCCCTGTGACAGACTGCATTGACGCACTAAGAAGCGGTGAATTGATCGTAAATACATCTTCGGGAAGCTCGTCAGCTGAAAGTTCCTGCTTGACAGGTGAGTTGTATTTTGTAAGCGGCGTTTTCAGGTTTATGTTGTCTACTGTCACGTTTTTTTTAATTCTTCCCGGAAGAACAAGCCAGTCATCATAAGTTGTGCCCGGTTCCCAGATCAGTCCTGCCATGTTATATTTGTCATTAAAATCAATTTAAAGTTGAGCAGCAAGAATTAGTTGCTGTAAACAAAGCCACTACACAAATAGGTTTTTAAGCTTGCGCATACAAAGTAAAAAAAGAAAAATGCTTTCTCCGTGAAGCCGGCAGAAAGCGACTTTCTGTGAAACGGCCGTCATTACGACGAGTTTCACACAGCAGCCTATACGCTTGGCGTAATGTCTGCTATTTGAATGGTGGTGTTATGGCCATAAGTCCTTTACAAGCAAGCTCACTTACACGATCTGAAGTTTACATTCTAACTCATTTAGAGAGAGATATAGACCGTCTTAGTAAAAACTATCAAGGCAGGGGGTTTTTTGCCTACCCATTGGGACCTAAATTTAGAGAACCTTTTTTAGATTTTTTAGCTGATAAATACAGAAACAAGAAGAGGCGAATTTATTAGCAGTTCAAATAGAAAATAGCATTAGAAGGATATCAAAATAATGTTAAGTCTTGGTTTGAGTATGTAATAACAAAATCTAAGGAATTATTTAGAAAAAGAAAAAAGTGATACTATATGGAAATAACTCCACCGATGAAGCAAATGGGATATGACCGCGCAATAGTGGTATTCTCGCCAGAGGGCAGGATGTACCAGGTAGAGTACGCAAGAAAGGCGGTGGAAAAAGCTTCAACAGCAGTCGGAGTAATATTTGCAAACGGCGTTGTTCTTGTCGCGAGCAGGACAATCCAGAAGTTACTCGTGCCAGAAAGCGTGGAGAAGATATCAAAGATTGATGAGCACATAGGCATCGCAGCCTGCGGCATCCTTGCAGACAGCCGTGTACTTATTGACTACGCGCGGGTAAAGGCACAGATCAACAGGATCACGTACAGCGAGCCCATTGAAATAAGCGCGCTTGTGAAAGACATCTGCGACAGGAAGCAGCGCTTCACACAGATCGGCGGTATACGGCCTTTCGGCGTTTCCCTGCTCGTCGCAGGCACCAATGATGGACCTCATCTCTTTGAGACAGACCCTAGCGGAACGCTGAGAGAATGGAAAGCCCATGCAGTCGGCAGAGGGGTAAAAGACGCAAAGAAAGTGCTGATCGAAGAGTTCAAGGATGGCCTGCCAAAAGACAAGGCCATTGAGCTTGCGCTGAAGTCCCTGAAAGCAGGCGAGAAAAAGCTCTCCCTGAAAGGCGTTGAGATAGGTCTGATAGAGAATGACAAATTCCGCCTTCTCGACAAGAACGAGCTGAAAGATGTCCTGAAGAAGTTTGTCTAAACTTCTTCAGATTCATATTTTTTG
>CAYJMB010000020.1:2947-5413 GCA_964371455.1 uncultured archaeon
AAGTCTTCTCTTATAGCTACTGCTTTTGTTCGGTGCTGTAGTTTATATGCGCCTGAAGTATCAACTAATGCACATCTTAAATACTTTTCTCCCCGAATCTTAACAGAGTTAAGGGTATTTTTGTCGTTTGCAATGTATTTGACCTTGACTTTACGAAACAGCCCTCTGTTACAAGGCGTACAATAGGAGCGAAAGTTCCTCAATACTGTGCAGGGCGTTGATACCGGTGATACAATGGTTACAGTTGACGAGGCGATTATTGCCAGATACGAAAAAGATGGAAAGCATTTTGAAATTCTGGTTGATCCAGACATGGCTTATGACCTGAAGGACGGCAAATCTGTTTCTATACAAAGGATGCTCGCGGCAAATCTTGTTTTTACAGATGCAAGAAAAGCAACAAGGACTGCGCCCAGTGAGATAGAAAAGGCATTTGGCACGCAGGATATTGAGAAAATAGCAGAGACCATAGTCCGGAAAGGTGAAGTCCAGCTCACAACGGAATTCCGCCGCAAGAAGACAGAAGAAAAGAAAAAGCAGGTTGCTGATCTCATAAGCCGGTACGCTGTCAATCCCCAGACAAAGCTTCCGCACCCGCAGCAGCGGGTCCTTTCCGCAATGGAGGAAGCGAGGGTGCATGTAGATCCTTTCAAGCCTGCCGACCAGCAGGTGGAGGATGTCATCAAGGCCATCAAGGAAATTCTTCCTATTTCTATAGAAGAACTTCTCTTGACTGTAGAAATTCCTGCGCGCTACGCAGGCCGCGGCTACGGCGTTGTGAAAGAGTACGGCATCCAGCAGGAGCAGTGGCTCAGCGACGGCTCGCTGCTCGTGAAGATAACAATCCCTGCAGGCTTGAAGGAAACAGTTTACAGGCGCCTCGGCGCGCTCACAGAAGGCAACGTGAATATTGAGGAGGCGACAAAGAGGTGAGAGCGTACACGAATAAAGCAGGCGTTAGTTTACTGATGATATTTCTTCAGTACATGCCTTCAGATGTTCAAAGTATGAGTAATTAAAGGAGTTGATAATATGACGATGGAAGAAAGAAAGCTAGTAATTCCGGGAGATTTCATTGGAGAAGGACATGCAGGTCACGGCGCATATGAGGAAAGCGGGAAAATTTTCGCCAAGGTCATAGGCCTGGCAGAAGAAAAAGCAGGGTTGTTTTTTGTCATCCCCCTGAGCGGCATCTACAATCCCAAGCGTGGCGATGGCGTGGTTGCAAGAATACAAGACATCATCGTGTCCAAATGGCTCGTGGATATAAACAGCCCTTACGAGGCTGTCCTGCCGCTTAGCGAAGCTACTGAGGAATTCATAGATTTCACTAAGACTGATCTCACCAAATACTTTAACTACGGCGACCTCATCTTCGCAGAAATTATCAGTGTCACAAAGACAAAGAACATTCAGCTTTCTATGAAGAACAGGAAGTGCCGCAAGCTCAGGAGCGGCCGCGTGATTAAGGTCACGCCTGCAAAAGTTCCGCGCATTATCGGCCGCCAGGGCTCCATGGTTGAGATGATCAAAGACATCACGCAGACGCAGATTGTTGTGGGCCAGAACGGCATTGTATGGGTCAAAGGCGATAATGAAGACATTGCAATAGAGGCAATTCTAGAAATAGAAAGAAAATCACATGTTTCCGGCCTGACGGACCAAATAAAGTCTATGCTCGAGCAGAAGATGAGCAGTAAAGGAGAGGTGTTTTAGATATGGTTCATGACAACGAGGAAATACAGCTGATCAAAGACGGTGTGCGTATTGACGGCAGGCGCTTTGACGAGCTCAGGCCTATTGAGGCAGTTGCAGGAGTCCTAAACAAAGCAGATGGTTCTGCTATGTTCAGGATGGGCAACACTGTTGCAATCGCAGGCGTCTTCGGACCGAGAAAAGTTTTCCCAAAACACCAGGAAGAAGCAGAACGCGCCATTCTCAGGACACGCTACAGCATGGCACCGTTTGCAACAACAGAGCGCGTAAGACCAGGGCCCAGCAGAAGGAGTCAGGAGATTTCCCTTGTGACAAGACAGGCACTTATGCCTGTAATTTTCCTGGACGAATTTCCTAAGACAGCAATTGACGTTCATATAGAAGTGCTGGAAGCAGACGCATCCACGCGGTGCTGCGGAATAAATGCAGCAGCAATAGCGCTGGCAGACGCTGGCATTCCTATGCGTGATCTGATAGCAAGCTGCTCAGCAGGCAAGATTCAGGGACAGATAGTACTGGACGTCGCAGGCAAAGAAGACACAGAAGGCGAACTGGACCTTCCGGTTGCTTACTACCCGAAAAAAAAGAAGATCACGCTTCTGCAGATGGATGGCATAGCTGCAGGAGATGAAGTCAAGGAAATAATTTCCCTCGCAATCAAGGGCTGCGAGAAAATTCACGATATCCAGCGAGCTGCCCTGAAAAAGAAGTTTGCTTTGGAGAGCGCAGCAGAGTAGGTGATGAAAATGG
>CAYJMB010000020.1:5513-7092 GCA_964371455.1 uncultured archaeon
GAGGTGGTTAAATGATATCAATAGATCCTTCATTAATTAAACAAATGGCCGAGAGTGGAAAGAGGATAGACAACCGGGACCCGAATCAGTATAGGGAAATTATTATCGAGAAAGATGTTGTCACATCAGCAGAAGGCTCAGCGCGTGTCAAGCTGGGCGACACAGAAGTTGTTGCAGGCGTGAAGATGGACGTCGGCGAGCCGTTTCCAGACACGCCAAACGAAGGCGTGCTCATCGTGAGTGCCGAGTTTGTCCCGCTTGCGGGCCCGGAGTTTGAGAGCGGCCCTCCTGGAGAGGATGCAATAGAGCTGGCCCGTGTCGTGGACAGAGCAATCAGAGAATCAAAAATCATGGACATGGAAAAGCTCTGCATCAAAAAAGGCGAAAAGGTCTGGATGGTTTACATTGACATAGACATTCTGGATGATGACGGAAACCTCATAGACGCAGCCTCATTAGCAGCAATAGCAGCACTCAGAAGCGCGAAAATGCCGAAATTGGACGAAGAAGGAAAAGTGCTCCATGGAGAAAAAAGCAGCAAAGAACTGCCGCTGAAAGGAAAGGCACTCTCAGCGACATTCGTGAAAATAGGCAATGCAATCTTTGCAGACCCGTCTTTGCCCGAGATAGATGCCCTGGACGCGCGCCTCACTGTCGGCACATTTGACTCAGAAGAAGGGGAAAAACTGTGTTCTATGCAGAAAGGCGGTGCCGATGGCTTCACACTAGCAGAAATAGAAAAAATAATAGAACTTGCCCTCAAGAAGGGCAATGAGTTGAGGGAGTTATTATAGTTTTGGAGTTTTATAGTATTTTACAACTTATCAATTTCTTCCAATATCTGCGCGTAAAGTTCTGTAGAACATCTCCACCCAAGTTTTATCATTTCATCGACATATTTTTTAATTTCATGCTTGCCAATAACTTTTTCTTCGCATAGTTTAAAAAGAATAAATATAGAACCTCCATAATCTATGTCATTCGTTTCAGCCACTGCTCTTAAAAATAAGTCATCGATGATAGCAATTGCCTTTTTCTCTTTTGCTATTGCCAGCGTTTCTGCATCTGCTAATTTTAATCGCTGAAATTTGAGAAAATTTTGTAAAATAATTTTGTCTTTTGCCTTTTCCAGTACAAATGCGCGTTTATTGACAAAGCCTCCGATTGTAATAGCGTCTTTTTTTCCTTTCACTTTCCGCTCTTCTATCACTTCAGCATAAACAGAGTGGGGAATTATTTTCTCACCTTTTAATCGGGCTATTTTATCCAGGATACGTATTTTCGCAAAATAAATAAGGGGCGAAGAGTCAAAGACAAACTTCATAGCTTGGCCAACTCTTTCTTCAGGTCTTCTGGATTAATTTTTACCCATGTTATCTCAGCTTCTCTCACCTTCTTAGAAAATGTCCAGATATCCAGACCTGCAATTTCAGCTGCTCTTGAGAACGTAACTTCTCCGCTTTCAAGCATTTTCAGTGCTGTTTTTTCCTTCCACTCCTTCAAGCCGGCGTCAAGCAGTTTTCTCACAGCTATAGATCTGTCTATCTTCTCCTTTTTCATGAATTTCTCTAGTTCCCTT
>CAYJMB010000020.1:7192-13600 GCA_964371455.1 uncultured archaeon
TTCTGGAACAAGATAATTTGGTTAAACTCAGAAGCCTTTTTAAAATCTTCCTATGTTATTCATGGGCATGCACGACAACACTCAAGAGAATATTAGTGAATTAATCCAGCGCATGCGTGCCACCGGCAAGAAGAAATTTGTGCTCCAGCTGCCGGAGGGCCTGAAAACACGGGCAACGGACATCATTTCTGCTCTTGAAAAAGAAGGCTTTGAGATCATCTGGGCAGCTGACCCTAGCTACGGCGCCTGCGACCTGGCACTAGAAGAAGCAAGGGTCAGCGAGGCAGAAGCGCTTGTACATGTAGGGCACAGCAAATTCTATGTTGACTTTGAGACGCCTGTTCCTGTATTATACTTCCCCTGGAAGATGAATGCTGATTTTGATAATATTGATATTTCTATCATTAAAGAAAAAAATCTCGGCATTATCACAACGATACAGCACACAGACATCCTGAACGAAGCAAAAAAATTCTTTGAAGCCAAAGGCAAAACAGCAATCATAGGCGGCCAGATTCTCGGCTGCTGGACACTTTCTGCAGAAAAGATAGAGGACAAAGTAGACGCTTTTGTTTTCATCGGTTCAGGACATTTCCATCCACTGGCGATCAAGGACAGAAAGAAGCCTGTTTATGTTGTTGATATTGAAAAAAGAACAGCAGAAAAACTTAACACTGAATTATTTGAAAAGAGAAGATGGGCTAATATCTACAAGGCAAGAGACGCAAAAACATTTGCCATCCTTGTCTCAGCAAAAGCAGGACAAAAAGAGCTGCTTGGTGTTGCTGCCGACATAAAAAGAAAAATAGAAAGTGCACAGAAGCAAGCAATTATTTTGATCATGGATGAAATAACAGAAGCAAAGCTGCAGGGCATCAGGGCAGGCGCATTTGTCAACACAGCTTGCCCTCGCATCCTGGATGACACATGGACAAGGCCGATAATCAATGCAATGGATATTGATTTGGTTTTGGGGGAATAACATGAGCAGCGAAAGGCAAGCCGAGTACGTAGGCGGTGGAACTTCTAATAACCACTATAGAATAGGAAAATTGCAAAATGGCTTATGGGTGGCATTGCGACAACGTAAAGACGCAGGAATTAATGGAGCCTGCTTATCGAAGATATGACAGAAGGCGGAAGAAGAACGATCACAGGGGCTGAGAACCCTATCGCAGGTTGCTTTGAAGATAACCCAGCCCAAATAAACCTCTAGAAATAAAAAAATATGCTTAAAAACCCTCGCACTAGTAATAATTAAGATTTTGGTGGATCAAATGACCCTCACAGTTCTTGAAAACGAAGATAGCAAGCTGAAGATAAAGGTCCCCGATATGACGCTTGTCAACCTCATAAATGACAACATCTGGCAGCAGCGCGGCATAGAAGTCTCTGCATATGCCAGAGAGCACCCGTACCTGAGCGAGCCTGTCCTCCTTGTCAAGGCAAAGAACCCGAAGAAAGCTTTGCTGGAAGCGTCCCAGAAGATTGTGGACGATGTCAAGGATCTGAGAAAGCAGTTTCAGAGCGCGATGAAATAGTGCAATTATATACGAATCGATCATTGCATCCAAAAAATATTTTACATCATTTTCAGGAGGCTTGCCATTTCTTTCCCATATATATTTTTTCAGTGCAACAGATATTCCTTGATAACCTTATCTTCAAAATGACGTTTGCCGCCAATTAGTACAGCCTTTATCTTTCCTTCAGCAGCATACTGTTCTAAAATTAGCGGATTCATATCCAGCTTTTTGCAGTCTGTTGCAGAGTGTAAATTCTCATCTGAAGTTTAACTATGCATCTTAAGTTCTTAAGAATGACTGTCTAACTTTATTCATGGCGCTCAAAAGAGAAGTCCGCATAATAGCATGGGACGACTGCGCGTTCAGGTTCAGGCAGAAGAAGGTCAGGCTGGTTGGTGTAATATTCCGTGGCGGTGATTTTATTGATGGAATGCTCTCCGCCCTGGTCACAAAAGACGGCAACGATGCCACAGCAAAAATTGTGTCATCTATTTTGAGATCACGGCATTATGACCAGCTGTCCTATGTCATGACTAATGGCATCTCTTTTGCTGGTTTGAATATTCTTGACATAAATGAACTCTACAGAAAAACACGCCTGCCTGTCATCGCAGTAGTGCGCCACAAACCTGACAGGAAAGTTTTCATGGATGCGCTGAAAAAGTTTGCAGACGGGAAAAATCGTATCGGTATAGTCAAAAAAACAGGCAGCGTCATCGCATACAATGACATCTACTACCAGAAAGCAGGCCTGGCAAGAAAGGAGTGCGAGGAGATATTAAAGATTACGTGCACAAGGTCAAAGATACCAGAGCCTATCAGGGTCGCGCACCTTATTGCAAGCGGCTTGAGCAGGCAAGCAAGTAATAAGAAGTATTATGACGCGCGCAGCACGTCTGTTGGATATGAGTCAAGAGGGAGAGCGTAAATAATTGTTGTGAATTAAATGAGCAAAAAATTGGACTTAGTCGCAAGAGGACATCCGGTAATGGACATACTCTGTACAAGAAAGGGTAGAATGGAAAAGCCCGGAGGCTCTTCTGCTACTGTCGCTGTTACAGTGAGCAAACTTGGCCTGAGCAGCGGGCTGATAGGACAAGTAGGAAAAGACGATTATGGCAGACAATTAATAGAAGAACTAGAAAAAGCAGGCGTCGATATTTTAAGATTAAGGAGAAAAGGATACACAACAGTAAATAAAATAAGAATAACACCGAATAACAGAGAAATTTTGAAGACAAAATACTACACGCCAATAGAGTTAGATGAAGAAGACACCGAATATATAAGACAAGCTGGACACCTTTTTACGCGGGCTAGAAGTGGCAAATTTTCCAAGCTTGCCAGATTTGCCGAGCTTACCCATGTTAATATTTATACATCTCTGCAGCGATTCATAGAAAGAACTTATTTTGATAGAAATGCACTGTATTCACCCGCAATAAAAATAATTTTCTCCAGTGAGGATGAAATGGAAGATTGGATAACAAAATTAGAGGAAAAGCTGATAATTGTGACACAGAGTAAAAAAGGCTGCACAGTATTTTATAATACGAAATCAAGGAGGAGTAAGCAGTATTTTTTGCCGTACACAGTAAAAGCTGTAGATCCAACAGGCGCAGGAGATGTTTTCGCAGGCGCTTTCATTTTTGGCCATCTTAATGAATGGCTGCTAGCTAAAACAGCAAGATATGCAAATATGCTCGCCGCCCTCACAACTACACAATACGGTTCAAGGACATTTATTATGAATTACAGAAGAGATTTGTGATCTCATGAAAAAATCCAAATACAGGGACGTTGTTGAGATAGTAGGCGCATTTGTGATAGCTTTCCTGTTTTACCAGTTCCTTATCCTTGTCACAGGCACGCCTCTCCCTATCGTGTCTGTGGTCTCAGATAGCATGTACCACAAGCAGAGCTTTGACAAATGGTGGGCCGACAACGACGATTTTTATCTGGGCAGAGACATCAGTAAAGAAAAATTTCTCTCATTCAGGAACTTCAATGGTTTGTCAAGAGGCGACTTGCTTGTTGTTATCAGGCCAGAAAATCTCAAAGTCGGTGACATTGTTATCTATCAGCGCAGTGGCAGCTCTTTCACTATTGTTCATAGAATCATATCAATAGATGCGGGCACCATCACAACAAAAGGCGACAACAATGCGGGACCTGACCAGCCCGTTGTGAAAGAAAACCTGCAGGGCAAGGTTGTATTTGCAGTGCCTGTCTTAGGGTATCCGAGATTTGTGCTGCATTTGGTGGGGATTTAAAGTAATGCTAATTTGTCTCTTTCTTGATCTTCTGTCATAATTAGTCTTTTTTGGCTGTTGCCATAATCGGCTCATCAACATTTGAATTGTTATTCACTTCAGCTATATATGGAGAGTCATGTGTTAGGTCTGCGATATACAATACACCCGGCGGCGATCCCATGTCCTCTTTTATGTTTGTTAATAATCTCTCTAGTGTCTCTTTTATTCGAGGATTATAGCGCGACTGAAGAAATACACATTTGACTGTTTTTATCGATTCACGGATATCTCTTCTATCCGCAGCTGTGCACTTCCATACAGATTTTCTGTGGTAAACTCTTAATCCCGTTTCTGGCATATCGCAAGCAGCGATTAAAGCTATTGCATAATGATGAGCTTCTTCATCTAGATCATATACACGTGTTACAGGATAGCCTGCACGGAATTTGTGCACAGGATTAACTGTTTTTGCTACTAATTCTACATATTTCATTTTATCAGGTGGTATGGACGATTTGTACGACATGCAGTTCACTTCGGTGTTAACCCAAACAGCTCAATAAATTGTTCAAAGTCTGGCACAGTGTGCGAAGGCTTATCAGCTTTTCTTTTGCGCCCAACTCCTCTGCCTTCAAACTCTGGGAATGAATTTAAATATCTCCATGTATGTGGAGCGTTATGAAATATCCAATCTTCTGGAGTTGGATAAATTAATGGTTTTGGTCTTACTGCGGCAAAATGTGCAACTCCACCAGAGCTGTCAACGGACGAAGCTAGAAAAAAACCATCAATTCCACTCATTCTTGCTAGTTCAAAACCATACACATATGCACCAATGCCACTGGAAGCTGTTCCATAGCCAATATAATCTTCAAACAGTATAGCAAAATGGGCGCCGACTTTTTGTGTTATATAAAAGAGCGCTTCAGAGAGTGGAGTGAGCATTGTTCTGTACTCACCAAATCTCAAAGCATTAGATTGATCTAAACAATCATCCAGCTCTAGATGAGAATTTTCTTCACGTTCTCTGTATTGTTGAATACGGTTTTTTAATATGGATGCTAAGTGAGGTAGCCATTTACGTGTTTTGACTGAAGAGCCCTTATCAAAGTAATTATATCGGTGAGCACATTCATATAACGTATCTTGAACTTTACGGCCTTCTTGTGTATAAGGTCCTCTTTCATAAAAATGCACATTTAGTCCAGCAGTTTCGAAGGGGCGTCTCATATGTAGAGAATCTGAATAGGCGCCATGGTCTACAGGAAAAACTACTACAGGTAACTCATCTACTTCTTCATGAATAGCCCTTCCCATTAGGAAATAATCTTCTGCTGTCGGTCTTGCTATGTTCATTTTAATCACTCTATTATATTTACGGAATCTATTCTCTTATCCCCATCTTTGTCTAATCCTTGTACAATATGAACAAAACTATCATTTTTCTCATGATTTGTCATTAGTAAATTTATTTCTCGTGTCAGTGCAATAATAGCGGCTTGCATACCACGAGTACGTACACCTCCTATAATGAGCATCTTTTTATTCTTATTGAAAGGATTAGTATCCTTAATTATTATTCCTGTGCGCGGGTCTTCATACAATTTTTTTTCCACTCCAGACAAAATGCCACTTTCGTTGTCAAAATATTTATGTCCGTTGTCATTTATCTTATCAATAATTGTGTTAGTTCTCGGATTTCCAAAAAGAATTATATGCCCTTTCAGGTTATCCTTGCTCACTTCTGTATCAAGTTCATAGAAAGGGAATTTGAGCTCCTTTAAATGATTGCCAAGCAGTACAGCAAAGTCGAATGCGTGCGGCCCCTCAGTTGAGGATGTGTCAAATCTTCCATGTGCATAGGTATCACCGATAATAATTTTTGCATTCAAAACCCCGTCGTTAATGAAGGGATGCATAAAATCCAGAAATGTTTGATTTGATATAATGATTGGAGGATTAGTAGTATATGCATCATCATACAACTTCGTCGCAACGACAGGCGAGACAAGGGAATATATCTTTGCAGTCATGCCATAGCGCGGCTCATTTCTGTCTAATTTCACTATCCCTGCCCGCACCATCTTTCTCAGGTGATAGTAAATCTTCTGCTCATGCTGTCCGAGTTTGCGGGAGAGGTCCATGGCGCACAGCGGCTGTTGTGCAAGTTCTGCAATAATTTTGCGCGCAAGAATATTGCTGAAAATAGAAAGATCTTCAGGTCCAACAAGCATGCTCTCGTATACTCTCTGCGTGCTGCCCCCATTCTCCACAAACATAGATTGCATAAGACTGCAACCCCTTATTATTAATAACAGCGCAAAATATATAAACTATTATTTGAGTTATAATTTTACAAAATTTTTAATAAAAACCTTTAAATACCGTTGCTGCATTTTGATGGTGGCATTGATTTTTTTGAATCCCCTTTGCAAAGTTTCTTATATAGTTTACACAGGACTCTAGTTCTCAGAGAGATATGCCAAAAATACCAAAATGCTGCGGCAAGCGGATGAAAACGAACCTGGAAACAGCAAGGTTTATAGAAGCATGGTGTGATATTTGTGCTGATGTAGTTTACATCAAGAAGGACGATATTCAGGGACCTCAGATGCTTGATGACTGAT
>CAYJMB010000021.1:0-11321 GCA_964371455.1 uncultured archaeon
TCGCATCACTCGTGGTGCCGCACTCTTCGCTCTGGGGATTCGGGACAGGGAAGGCGAGTGGGCAAGTCCCGCAGACGTGCACGGATTGTACTAACAGTGGACTGTTGTGGTGCAGTAGCTATACTGGCTTATCAATTGAAAATAATGGGAGGTGCGTTGTTGCTCCTTCCTGTAGTGGTCAATATGAAAAACTGTATAGCTGGAGACAGTGTCCTGGTAGCACAACAACAGGAACAACTACAGGGACAGAAAGAGAAAAGAATTGGCATTTGTGCGGCGACACAAAATCAAATACAGTTTTCTGCAAGCCAATTGGGATCGGCTGCGGTACTGCTCCCAATTTCATATTTATACAAGGTTACGATAGTGCAGAACAATGCGCAAGCACTAGAGATTTACTGAATACAGGCCTAGAAGGAGCAGGGACAGGAAGTGCAGGCGGCACCGGTGCTTCAGCAAAATGTCAACAATGTTTTGACATAAACCCAACAGGCTACTTTTTCTGCGACCAGAATTCAGGCGGCGTATTTAATAGTGTCTATGTTACAGGAAGGGTTGGCTATTGCGACAGAAACGCCAATAAAAACAGCTGCATTAACGGCGGTGGGAATGTCATTGAAAACAGGAATTTTTGCCCTGATCCACTTTCATGCCAGCAGCAGTGCGAGCTTCTTGTTTATAGCGGCGGTTTAGCTTCAACAATTAGGACAGCGACAACACAAGGCACATTTCCTGTTGGAGACTGCTCAGCCAGCCCTGGCAGTGGATTTAATGTTGTGCTTGGCCAAGTAGGGGCGCAGCAGGCTCTTAATGTGAGAACACTTAATGGAAGAGGCGCAGCTGTTGGCTGTTCTCCTAACCAATTCTGCAACTGCTACTTAATTAACGCGGGTTCGGCTGTTGGCCTGGCTGCCAACGTAAATTATGCTTCAGGCACTATCCCAGGCACAACGCAGCTGCCGAACTGGAACGACCCAGACGCGCTGCAGGATTATCCAAGCGCGCAGCCTAACCAATTGGATTGCGATGCGCCATCAGACGCGAGCATTGTTGCGGATGTCAAGCCAAAGCTTGCACGCGCTGGGGACATAGTGACAGTGAGCGGCGAGGTTGGGAAAATAGCAAACACCTGCATTGGTTATGAGAGGACATGCAGGGCAATACAGCAGCTGCGCTACACAAAGAGCAGCGGATTCTTCAAAGACACGTACAAGAGGCAGCCATGTCCACAGGACAGGCCAAATGTCTTGTACAAGGTATGTAGAGGAGATGAGGGGAAGGATGAATGCAGTGACTGGAAGATTACAAAGATAGCTGTTATTGGCGCTATTACTGCATGTCTGATAGCCAGCTATGGATTTGCTACAGGCCCTTGTGCAAAACTTGGACTTGTAACAAAAGGTGGAGCACTCAAAATACAAGCAGCAAAATCGATAGCAGCAGGAACAGAAGCAGCAGCAGATGCTGCTGAAATAGGTGCCGGTGCTGCAGCCGGAGGCGCAGGCGCAGCCGGAGGCGCAGGCGCAGCCGGAGGCGCAGGCGCAGCCGGAGGCACTGCGGCAGGATTGTCTATGAGTAAGGCGTTAACTGCTTATATGTTAGTTTTAGGTGCAGCTAGTGGCACTGTGACGGCATTAAGAAATGCAGGTTTGATAGACCCATATCAACAATTACAGCAGCAAATCAATGAAAACCCCAGCTTCTCAGTGTGCTCGAAGACCTACAAGACTCAGGTCGCTGCTGCGCCTGTGTGCGCGCAGGGGGGGAATGTTATTGCCTACGAGGAGGGAAGGTACAAGTGCAACGCCGGGTCATGCCAGGCATTTGCTGACAAAGAAGTAGAGATCAAGGTCTATGATTCCAGGGGCGATGTTGTGGCTGAGACCACGACACGCACAGACGCTGCCGGGAAGTTTGACTACACATTCACTGCGCCGCAGCTGGAGGGCGAATATTCTGTGCTAATAGCTGTGCCTGGGCTGAGGATAAGCACAGCGATAGGAGGCGGCGCTACGACAACTACTGCAACGACTACAGGAACAGCTGGCACTGGAACAAGCGGAGGCAGAGGAAGCGGCACAGGAAGCGGCACAGGAGAAGGCGGCGAGACAAGAAGCGAGGAGCCTGTTACTCCATTAGTGACGGAGGAGACAGAGGGCAATTGAAGAGGCACAGAGAGAGGTGCCGAAAAATACAGAAGAAAGAAAAATAAGGAACGTGATGGGGTAAAAATCAAATGGCGGATATCAAAATGGCAAGAATGACGGCGAGAAAAAAAGAAAACGCATTTATGATTTTGTTAGTAGTTGTATCAGCGCTGTTTGCAGCTTCTGCCCTCTCTTCCACTACTTATGCGCAGACAACGCAGCGCTGCAGGGGCAACGAGATCTGCGAGGTCAGCATACAGGGAGGGCAGCTTGTTTATGACAACTGCCAGCCATGCGGGACAAATATTGTGTCGTGCCCGAATGATGTCAGGCCTATAGTTGTTGACAGGGTTTGCAAGAATGTCGGTGTTGCCGGTGCGCAATGTCAGGACGGACAGGCAAAATGCTCCGGCACAGGACTGGCGGATCCGAACAAGGTGCTGAAGTTCACTGTTTATATTCCACGCAGCCTCATAGTAACTGCTGTGCCTGTGATGAGGGCGAACATCGCAGGCAGGACCAGCGATTATAAAATCACCATAGAGAGCAAGAACCCTGTTGCACTTGATCTTGTTATTGGTGCAGAGGCTGAGCAGGGGTGGAAGACAGAATTTCCTGCCACACTGCAGCTGGGCGCAAAATCAAAAAAGGACTTCACACTAAAAGTCACTTCGCCACCAGGGACACAAGACAGCGACCATTCTATTCTTGTGACTGTTTTCGGGTTCCAGAGCGATGACAACAATGTTGTGTTCAATGGGCAGAAGACAGTGACATACCAGGTAGCGAGCAGGGCTGCTGCGAGCCTGACAATAGAACCCACAACACAGACAGGGATACGCGGCGAAAAGCTCGCGTACAATGTTCTTATGACAAACAATGATCCCAAGGATTTTGATGCGAGCACTGTCGCACTTTCTGCAAGAGTCCCGGAGAAGTGGAAAGCAGATTTTGCGTCGCGGAGCGTGAGAATCAGGCCCGGCGAGAGCGCAACCGTGAAGCTGGATGTGACATCAGCTGAAAACGCAAAGCAGGGGCCATATGACATTGACGTCAATGCAACTGTTAATGGCCTGGAAAATTATGCAAAGGCGCAGTACATTGTCACAACATGCGGGGATGGCGTGTGCGGGCTTGGGGAGCAATGTGCTGTGGACTGTCCGTTGGAGACATGGTTCTCCTGCAACGGGAGATGCGAGCAGCAGACTGATGTGGGTGTGGACTTCTCAGCGCAGGTGAAATTCCCGTTCACAAACTTTGTGATATGCAGCAGGAATTCCACAACAGAGCAGTGCAAGTCCGCTTTTAATGCCAACAGCTGCGGCATTGGCAAGAGCTGCCTATGCGGAAACAGATTTGATCCAGCGTGCGGAATGCGGTGCGTGGACAACGATGGCGCGTACTACCTTTCTGCCGGAGAGCTTGGCTCTGCCCAGATAAAAAGAAGCAACGCGAACTACAGCTTTGAGTGCCCGTTCGTGAATCTGGATGAAATAAAGGGTATGAGAAATGATTTCAATTCTGCAAGGCAGGATTTTGAAAAATCCCGCAGCGGGCTTAAGGAGCAGCTCAACACTGCAACACGGGAGCAGAAAGAAAAACTGCTGCCATGCTATGACGGGTTGGGAGAGATCATAACAGTACTCAAGGATCATGTAAAATATCTGGATGAAGTGATCAAGTTCCCTGCTGTTTCCAATACAACAGAAGCCAGGGCCAAGAGCGCTGATGTTCGCGCAAGTGTGGACGCAACGTACAATTCATTCTGCAGAGGGGCGACTGGTGCGCTGCAGATCGTTTCTTTGGATGCGGGCAATGTGGAGAAAGGCAAAAATGCCAGGGCGAGCATTGTTGTAAAGAATGCGGGCAATGTCAATTATTATGGATATGTTGCATGCGACTTCACTTCGCCGCAGGGCAAGAAGAACACGACAAACACCACATGCACGCCCATGTCCTTTGGCAGGGAATACACATTTAATCCAGAAGCAAAAGCAGATGTGGAGGGCACGTGGAAGGTCCAGTGCAAGACAATCGGCTCGCTCAGGGCGGACTGCAGCTCTGAGGTGCATGACCAGTCGGGCATAGTGGCATTTGATGTTTTCAGCAGGG
Source organism: uncultured archaeon (assembly GCA_964371455.1). Lineage (GTDB taxonomy): Archaea > Aenigmatarchaeota > Aenigmatarchaeia > GW2011-AR5 > GW2011-AR5 > JACQNX01. Next base: position 4,260 of record CAYJMB010000021.1, read on the forward strand.
ACACTTTTGTCAGGGATGTTAGCGGAACCTGTACTTCTGAAGGCGCTAGCTGCACAGTCAGGCTAAGCAATAACTTTGCGTGCGCCGGGTGCAGGATAGAGAATAACGAATGCACGAAGAGATCACAAACTAATGACACAAATGTTTTCTCCTGCCCTAGAGGGATTCCTGGAAAATATAATCTTACCGGCTATGTAATTCCAACAAGCCAGTGCAATCCTGTTCCTCCGCAGAACAAGACTGTAACTGTCCAGTGCGAGGGCTGCGGCGATGAAACTGTCCAGAAACCAGCAGAGCAGTGCGAGCTTCCTGGCACAGATAATAACCAGCTGTGCGGACAGAGTGAGATCACATTCATAGATGGCAGGCGCGGTGTTCGCGACCGCTACGGCTTCTGCACGCCGCAGTGCCAGTGCAGCGCTGATGAGTTCAGCTTTGCATGCGTCGCAGGAGTAGGAGGCGCGACGTGCAGCGATGGCGAGACGCGCGTTGTGAACAAGACCGTGAACGGGCAACAGGTCACATGCACAGAGCAATGCGGGCCGACGTGCACATTTGAAAACTGCACAGTTGAAGTGCCGCGTGGATGCACGCAGAATGCCGACTGCCCCAGCGGGCAGATATGCAGCAGCGGAACGTGCATAACTCCAGCCGCAACAGGGCTGAGTGTGAGGGTTTCCCATTCCCCGCCGAATCCAACAATACAGCAGGAAGTAGCACTCACTGCGACTAGCAACGGCGTGAAGACAGAAATATTTGTGGATGGTTTAAGAAAAATCAGCTGCGCTTCATCACCCTGCATTTATTCACAGATGTTCGCAGCAGGACAGCACCAGTATTTCGCTGTGGCTGAAGATGTTTCAGGCACAAGGATTGCCGATCCCATCGAAGGCACAAAGATATTCACGGTCTCAACGCCGGCAATCACAGCAACTGGGAACATAACCGGCAATGCAACTACGAACATTACAAACTCAACAATAACTGCAGGAGGGCAGAACATAACAATATCCATAAGCCATTCCCCTGCTAACCCTACTGTTGATGACAATATGACATTCACCGCAGCCGCAAATATCACTGTTGAAAGGATAGAGATTTTTGTGGACAATTTCATGAAGCAGACCTGCAATGCAACAGCAATATGCGCGTTTTCGCAGAAGCTTGCATCAGGCCTGCATGAGTACTATGCGCTGTTCACACGGAACAACACAACAGGCAGGACTCCTGTGGGCGAGGTATTTGTGAGCTCGCCTTCTCTTGCAGGCATACAGAGCGTGGATGTGCCGGAGAATGTCATATTCGGTTCCAATGCTGCCATAGATTTCCAGCTGAACAATCCTGGCACAGCAAAATTCGGCCAGCTGCTCTGCACGATCAGGACTCCCACGCAGGTCAGGCTTGCTAATTCGCAATGCTTCTCACTGCCGCAGCTGCAGAGCACGCAGAGCCTGCTATTCATTGCAAATGAACTTGGCGCATGGAATGTCAGCAGCTGTGAGCTCAATGTCTCAACGAGGAGCGACTGCTTCAGCTCGCAGCAGAATGACCTGAAAAGAAATCTGGGAGTCTTTTCAGTCATACAACCTAGCGATATTTTCATAACAAATGTGCGCAGCCCGCAGAGCGTTGTTGTGAGTGCGAACAGCTCCATCAACGTCACTGTGCAGAACCCTACAGCAAGCAGCAGGTTTGTGAGGGCTTCATGCCTGCTGAAAACGCCAACAGGTTCAGACATTACGCTTCAGTCCACATGTTCCGGGGTCTCGCTTAACACATCACGGATATTTGAGATAGGATTCCAGCCAAACCAGCTTGGCGTGTGGACTTTGGTTTCCTGCTCTTCTGATTCCTCACAGGCAGCGGATTGCTCCAATGCGAACAGGACGCAGACGCTTGCGCTTGCGAGAGCGATAAATGCCATCAAGTCAGACAAGCTGGACATTGTTTCTGCTTCGCTTTCTGCGAATAATATTACAATTGGCGAGTCTGTGAGCGCTTCTGTGGGTGTGAGAAATCCCACAGAGATTGACAGATTCTCGCAGGTCTTCTGCACCTTCCGGACACAGAACCAGGCAAATCTTATCAATGCCTCTGCGTGCTCGCTCATAAGAAAGGATGCGCAGGAAAATATTATTGCCACTGTCAAGCCGCCGTTCATAGGGAGGTGGAATGTAACAGAATGCAAAGCAATGAGCAGCCTGAATGTGGACTGCGCGCAGAGCAAAGAGGACGGCGCTCTGCAAAATATAGGCATCTTTGACGTGAATTCTGCAACGCAGCCCGCAGGAACAGGCAATGTCACAGGCAATGCGACTAACCAGACACAACAATGCGAGATCCTGAGATTCAAGCCTGAGTGCGTCTTCGGCAAGAGCGCGAACAGATACACTGTTTCGGCTGAGGTGAGCTGGGAGGGCGGGGACCATGCGCATGTGATAATCGGCGATGACAGCGGCGTCAAATACACAGACAAGACATTCGTTGCAAGCAAGGTCACTGGAACGCCTGGCAAAATAAATGTGAAGCCTGTGGTTCACGATTCTGGTGACAATGTGATCTGCAGCAAGCCTGTTCAGGAAGTGTTCTGCCTTGCAGGCAATGTCACAACCACAGAGCTTGTGCAGGTAATCAGGAACATGAAAGATGCTGCCCCTCCCGGGCCTGTGCAGGTTGAACTTTACATCGGGCCGCTGGAAAATGTTGCGGACTTCACATTGACAGAACATGCTGACCAGTCGCTGCCGATAAGCAATGTTGTAATCAGCGGCAACCAGACACTGGTATTTGCCAGCAACAGGACAGTTACATCAACAGAGCTGGATAAACCATACAATGCACTGATATTCAATACAGCGCTGAAAAAAGCGCAGAACATCACTATTGCTTACACAGTCACAGCGCAGCAGGAAGGAGACTACAAGTTCTTCCACATCGCAAATGCGAGCGGCGAGGTCATGCGGGGGCCGTTCTTCAACCTGTTTATCACAACATGCCCGCAGATAAAGAGGACGCTTGCTGTCGGGCCGGGCGGAAGCTGCCAGAGCTTCAGGACAAGCTGCGATGTGCCGCCTGGCTGGAAAATTGAAGAGAAATGCCCTGAGATAGTCACGCCACCAACAGACGCAGGAGACGGGACGCTGGCTATTGTCGTGGTCGTGATTATAATAGTTATCGTTGTTATCGGCTACAAGAAAAGGGATGCAATCAAAGAGAGGCTTGCAGGGCTGAGAGGACGATTAAGAAGAGAAAAAGGCGGCGAGGAGCTGCCATCAGATTTTGGTTTCAGATAATCCACGCAGAGCAGCAGAATGAAGAACAAATCGTATACGATGAAATAATACCAACAGGGAAAAAAGACGACAAGGAGCAATAATAATGGATAACAAACTTATAATGCCTATTGAAAAAGAAGAGCAGATAAATTCAGACGGGTTCGATGGAGGCTTCTTTTTCTCTTTTCATGCCGAGCAGTTTGCAGAGAATGAGCGGAATGACGGGAAAATAAGTATCTCTGTAGAATTCGTAAGGAAACTTCATAGAATGCTCATCTCTTCATCCTCACGAGGCACTTTTCCGCTGTATTTCTCCACTTCCTTTGGATGTGAAGACAACCATTCAAGCTCATGCATATTCATCACAAATAGATTATTCATAGAAGAAAATATAAAAGTCTTCAAGAATCCAAATACGAAGGTTCTTTCGGAATAAAAAGAGGTATGGAAAAATGGAACTTAGCACAAAGGCTGTTGTGATCATAGTAGTCCTGGTTTTGCTACTAATTGCACTGGCTTCTTTTTTTGTATTCCAGACAGGCTCCGACATTGGCAAGGCAGAGGCGCAGCGCATTTTCGGGGAGCAGTGCATAGAATACGGCAAGAAGAACTGCGCATGGGACGTGACAGAGGAGCCGGGATTTGACAGGTTCGTGGCTTCATGCAAATTGCTGCACGGACAGGAGCGCGAGGCGCTGTCGTGCCTGTATGCTATCTGCGGCCAGTGCAGGAACTTCGCCCTTGAAAATGTCATGTGTGAACGCATCTGCCGCGGCATAGACGGGCAGAAGCAGATGGGCAACAGCATCGCAGAAGCGTGCGAGACTTACAAGGCTGACGAGCAGTGCGGGAAAGTCGGGTGCGGGGTTTGCGGGTGATGCATATTTCACGCAATCATGCCGTGAAGAAAACTGTCCTGAAAGAGGCGAAGAAGCGGCACAAGAAACAGCAGCGTCAGAGATATCAGGATTAGTCGGAGTTACCCGATAAACCATGTTAGTTACCTTCTTTGGTAACCTTCATGGTTTTATATATTGGGGTGGCTATAGATTGCTTATGCCTATTATAAAATATAAGGGGGCTCTAAGCCGTGTATTCAGGAAACCCGTATTTGATACCGAAGATGTACGTAAGGAGGGGATAGGCAAAACTTATTCAAAAAAATTGTTATTCCTTCTTGTTAAATCCGGCAAGTTAAAGCGTGTTGAAAGAGGGAAATATACATGCTTAGACGACGCCGTGGCTGTTGCTGCGCATATCACAAAGCCTTCTTACATATCACTCTGGAGCGCACTGAGCATAAGGAACCTCACTACACAAATACCTTTCTCTGTTGATGTCGTCACTTCCAGGAAAAGATTTACAAGAAAGATTGATTTTGAAGACACGCCTATTATATTTCACAAGGTAACTCCCAGGATGATATTCGGCTATGAAAACATTATATGGAAAGAAAATATACGAATACCAGTCGCGAACACAGAAAAAATAATTATAGACGCAGTTTATCTCCACAGTATTCCAGAAGAAGAACTTCTGCGGGTAATTAAGCATGCTAATTTAGCTCTCCTGGGGAGGTATGCAAAATTAACAGGGAACAAGACAGTCAAAGATAAGGTTAAGGAGTTGATCGAATGCTCACGCAGGAAGAGGTTAAAAAATATGCGCATATGAGGCGATTAAAACTGATAGATCAGATATGGAAAGATTATATGCAAGACGTGATCCTCCATCTGATTTACAGGAAGATGCCCAAAATGATATTTTCCGGGGGCACTGCTATATGGAAAATCCTCAAAGGCGACAGGTTCTCAGAAGATATCGATGCCTATGCGTCTTCGGTACCGAAGGACATCACAGATTACCTTGTAAAAGAATTCTCCCTTCTGGGAGTGAAATGCAGAATAATAAAACAAAAAAAGACATCCAACATGTTTTTTGTTAAATTAGCCCTGGCATTTCCCTCCCATCCAAGAGAAATAACAATTTCTCTGGAAATTCTTGCTGCCATGCCAGAGGAAACGAAAGAAGCCATGCTTTATTCACCGTATCCGGACGTTCCGCCAGTTGAATTAATTATTCTTGCTCCGGAAGAGATGTTAGTGAATAAAGTCTCTGCAATATACGAAAGAAACCGGCCGAGGGATGTCCACGATATGTATCTCCTGCTGAAGCGGGAGACAATAATAAACATGCATTCAATAAAAAAGAGAATCCCCAGGTTCAACTTAAAGATATTTGAAAAAAAGATCCTGGAAAAAAAGAAAGAATGGAAGAGCCTGGAACCATTGATTGTAACGAAATTGCCCAGTTTTGAAGAAGAGGCGGAATTTATTCTGTCCTCGTTTAGAAGACTTGAGGAACCATGACATCTGATGACTGCCAAAATGTCACTACTATTTAAAGGCAAAAGGTTTAAATTATAGAGAAAGACATAGAGGTATAGATAGAAGCCTTGTAAAATAAGGAAGAACAGAAACAGGACAACTCATGGCTGGGGTAAATATCCGACAAAAGCTTGGTGGCATCCAGGCTTTTCCATGATCCAATGATCTGTTCGCACACATAGATGGATGTCGGTCAAAAATTACTCCAAAAACAGCAAAAGAAATAAAAGCTTGATAGAGAGGTTTTCATAGATGAGAAAACTTGGCAGGCGAAAGTTCACAAAAACACTTGCAGCTGCTGCTGTATTTTTGGCAACATGCAGAAATACTGAAGAATTCTTAGATATGCCTACTACGCCGCCTAAAATAGAGGGGCCTTTTGTGGTGTCTTCTGTTAATGGGCAAATTCCAAGCGATCAAGACAAAGAAGTCAAATTAGGAGATTCTGTGGACTTATATGCAATATTGCCATCTAGAGACAATATTGGCAATACTATTTACTTTTCTGAATCTCCATTATTTACTGTACATAGCAAACTTGTTGACCCGTCGAATGTAAGACGATGGAAAGACAGCTTTGGTAGAATAAACATAGAATGGAAAACGATAGAATCTGGAAATTTAGCATATAATGCATTAAGCGGTTCTAATAATGTTAAATACAGTGAAGCTCATCGTGATTTTGGCTGGACGCTTCCAAATGCTGCAGATGATGTTGGTACGCACAGATACATTATAAAAGCGAATTACAAACTAGGACAAGTAAATACTGAGACTCATTTAGGAAAAAATCTAGTTTATGGGGCTCATCGATTAAGCTTAAGGGAAGGAGATGATTTAGCTGGTTGGATGACTGCATGGTCGCGCCTGCCATATATCTATGGCTCTTCCTCTGAGGAGGTAGATAATTACATCGGTGGAGACTGCGCTGATATTATAACAGGCGCTTTACGCAAGATGGGCTATAAAATTGGAGATACATATTCACAGGGTTTCCGCAGATATGGTGATATAATTTTTAATGGGCACATAAACTCAGCAGGACAGTTTGTTGACAATAGGGGGAAGCCTGTCAAGATTAAAATACAGAGAAATGATCTTCTCATTTTCAAGAAACCACAAAAGCATGTTGCTGTTTTTTATAAAGACGTAGACACTGCTCAACATTATGATATAGAGGTAATCAACACGCATGATGCGCGCGGCGTAATAAAAGAAACATTTTATGCCCATGAACACTCTTTGCCTTTTAGGGACATTTTTTATTTTGGCAACAGGCCAGAAAAGAAGTTACCTATTATTGATACTGTTGAAATAATACGGCTCAATCCAAAATTACTTTAATACTTAACTTCGCCACTTTCCAAGCCTAATTCTGTGCCCTTTCACACTTCGCCACT
>CAYJMB010000022.1:0-11177 GCA_964371455.1 uncultured archaeon
AGTACTGGTTTGACATCGGAGACCACACTACTTTGGAAAAGGCGAGGGAGTTCGCGAAGGAGAATTTTTAGATAGAAAACCAATTACTTATGCTCCGGGACGAGATCTAAATTAAATTGGGCCATTTCGGTTCTTAGATAATCTAAAAACATTTTCTGCAGGGCTGTCTTGTCGTGCTCTGTGCTGCCCTCTACAGTAAGGCGGATGTTTGGAGATGTGTTGGACACGCGGATAAGGCACCAACCATTATCAAGGTCTATGCGGATGCCGTCCATTTTATTCACGTTTTTAAAATCTTTTGACAATTTTTCAGAAAGATCTTTTATTAGTCTGAATTTTACGTTATCAGGGCAGTGAAAGTTAAGTCTTTCAAAATGCGTAACTGGTATATCTTTTCGAAGCTCATATAAAGAGCTGCCGCTTTCAGAAATTACCTGCCCTAAGTAAAGGCCTATCACTATTGAATCATCAAAAGGAATTATATGAGGGATTGCATAATGACCGGCAACTTCAACTCCAAAAGCTGCATGATTCCTGTGAACAGCGTCCATAAGAAATGTGTGGCCAACTGGAACTCTGATTACCTGTCTGCCAAATTTTTCAGCTGCTAAATCTATAACTCGTGTACACTCAACATTCGCAACAACAGGTCCCTTCTCGTGCTTAAGTAGCTGTGACAAAATTATAAACGAAGTCTCTTCTGGTTTCATGAACTTTCCTTTATCATCGATAATTGCTGTTCTGTCGGCATCGCCATCATATGCAATTCCCATATCATGCCCGCTTACCTCTTTCTTCAATACGGATAGTTCCTTTTCAATTGGATCCGGTTCTCTGTTTGGAAAATTGCTGTCTACAGAATCAAAAATGCTATTCACCTTGCAGCCTGCCTTTTTAAAAAGCTCAGGTGCAAGCAGACATGCACAACCATTACCACAGTCCAAAACTACGGAAAGACTTTTCTTTATTTTCACTTTAGAATTCAGGTAATTAATGTACTTAACAATTACATTACGAGATTCCGCATTGCTTATTTTTCCAGTTGTATGCTGAGCATTACGATTTAACAGAAAAAGATCCCGTATTGCATAATTTTTCTGCTCAATAAAACCTCTGCCGTCAGCATGAAAGAATTTAACGCCGTTCCACTCCTTGGGCAGATGGGAAGCTGTGATAAAGGCGAATTCCTTTCCTGACTGCCAGGCATGAAACATGCCGCTGCCAAGGGAAAGGATGCCTATGTCTTCTATGTTTTTCCCTGATTTAATGAAGCCCGCAATAAAGGCGGATTTTAGTGCCGGGCTGTGGGTTCGTACATCACAAGCCACAACAGCGTCTTTTTTAATGTACGTGCCGAAGGCGAGGCCTATTTTTTCCATGATCCCTTCGCTTAAATCCTGCCCCACAACACCGCGGACATCGTAGCTGCGGAATATATGCGAGATATCATTCACGGGAACTGGCGAACCGGGCATACCAACTCCTTCCTTTTCTACTATATAGTTGTTTTTGGTGCAAACTGTGAAATCCATGCGACCAGCACAACAAAATGCCATACTGCCAACTTAACGAGGATCAGAATCTTATTAAAGCGTTAGTGTGAAAAGTATAAAACTGAACAATCAAATTAAACAATTTCAATAGGTGCAAAAAATGTGCAGATTTTCTGACAGGTTAGTTTTCGGAAACCTGGTGCCGGATCCTCGTTTCGCTCTCCCTGGAACTAAACCGCAGTATGCGCCTCACAGGGATTTCAAGACAGAGCATATAAAGCTTGAATTCTCTTTTGACATGCCGAAAAGAACTGTGTTTGGCAAGAGCACTACAACGATAAAAATGCTTGTGGAAACACACAAAATTGAATTTGATGCAGTAAACATGAAAATTAATTCTGTAAAAGACAGGGCCGGGAGGATTTACAGGTATGCTTATGATGCTGCAAAGATTGTCATCTTTCTGGACAAGATGGCAACTGCAGGGGAGCTGCTGGACATAACCATTGATTACAAAATCGTCAAGCCGAGACTCGGTGTTTACTTCACAGAGCCTGACAGGGCTTATCCGAAAAAACCTGTGCAGATATGGACTCATAGCGAAGCTGAAGAAGCGCGATACTGGTTTCCATGCCATGACGCGCCGCATGAAAAATGCACAACAGAAATGCTTATCACTGTGGCTTCTGACTTCTTTGCGCTCTCCAATGGCGCTCTGATGAATGTCATAGAAGACAAAAAAAGCGGGAAGAAAACATATCACTGGAGAATGAAGCATCCGCACGCTTCTTATCTTGTTATGTTTGCTGTCGGCAAATTTGCAGAAATAAAAGACGAGTGGGACGGCATACCAATAACATACTACTGTGAAAAGGGTGAAGAAGCCGACACGAAGCGCGCCTTCGGAAAGACGCCTAGGATGATGGAATTCTTTTCAAAGAAGATAGGTGCGCGGTATCCCTATGAAAAATATGCACAAGTAGCTGTTGCTGATTTTGTATTCGGAGGCATGGAACATACAACAGCAACGACACAGACAGAGCATGTGCTGCATGATGAAAGAGCGCATGAGGAAGCATGGCATGACAACCTTGTGGCTCATGAGCTTGCGCATCAGTGGTTCGGCGATCTCCTGACATGCAGGGACTGGTCGCATGCATGGCTCAATGAAAGTTTTGCCAGCTACTTTGATGCGCTGTTTGTGGAGCATGATAAAGGAGAAGACGAATTCCTCTATCAGATGTATGAAAATGCCAAATTTTATTTTTCTGAAGATAAGGACCGCTACAGAAGGCCAATCGTCACGAACATCTTCTTTGAGCCTAGCGACATATTTGACAGGCATCTATACGAAAAGGGGTCCCTAGTACTGCATATGCTAAGACACATATTGGGCACTGCGGCATGGTGGAAGTGCATAAATCACTATGTTGAAAAGAACAAAAACAAGACAGTAGAAACTGAAGACTTCATATCGGCAATAGAAGAGGTTTCCGGGAGGAACATGAAGAAATTCTTTGACCAGTGGGTATATGGAGCAGGGCATCCTGAGCTGAAGGCCCTGTACTACTGGGATGACAAATCAAAAGAAGCTGTCATCAGGGTAGCACAGATACAGAAAACAGATGACCAGACACCGCTATTCTCCCTGCCGCTGACAATAGAAATAATAACCAAGGAGGGCAGAAAGAGGTTCACAGAAACTCTTGAAGAAAAACAAAAACAGTTCAGGTACAAAATAAATTCTATTCCTTTTGACGTGAAAATTGATGCGGATAATTTCATTCTAAAGACAATGGATTTCACCAAACCGAAATCTATGTGGCTGTATCAGCTGGAAAATGATGTTAATATTCTGGGCAGAATAGCAGCTGCGCAGGAAATAGCAAAACTGGGCAACAGGGAAGCTGTAGAAATCCTGGCAAAGCGCTTTGAGAGGGAAAAGTTCTGGGGCATGCAAGCGGAAATCGCACTTTCACTCGGAACAATAAAAACAGACAGTGCATTGAGGGCCTTGCAGAAAATGACTGAGGTAAAGAATCCTAAGGCCAGGAGGGCTGTTGCTGTAGCACTAGGCGAATTCAAAGCAGAGGGGGCTCTGGATCCTTTGAAAAGGCTTGTTTCGGACAAAAACAGCTATTTTGTCCCTGCAGAAGCTGCGAAAAGCATTGGAAAGACACAGCAGGAAACTGCCATGCAGCTTTTGAGGAGATACCTCCCTCTGGATTCATGGAATGATGTTATCAAATCAGGGGTTCTTGAAGGGCTGGCACAGCTGCGGACAGATGAAGCGATACAACTGCTGAAAGCGCATGCAAAATATGGCTATCACTACAGATCCAGAATGGCTGCGATAAGAAACCTTGGCCTTACTGGGAAAGGCAGGAAGGATGTTCTGGACATGCTTATAGAATTTACAAAAGAAGAGTTTACTCTTATCCAGCTGGTTTCTGCAATCGCGCTCGGTGACCTCGGTGATGAAAGGGCTATTCCTGTTTTAGAAGACATGACAAAAGGCCACAAGGATGGGCGTGTCAAGAGGCAGGCACATGAAGCGATAAGAAAGATATGCACATGGCTTGAGACAGACCTGGAAACTGCAGAGATGAAGGAGCGGTATGAAAAATTGAAGAAAGATGCTGAAGCATCGAAGAAACGTGCAAGCTGAGTAGCCTTTAGAAAAGCAAAAGGCATTTAAAGTGTCAGATTAATAACTATCACAGGTGTAAGCTGTGCAGATAGAAAAAAATACGGCCAATTCATTCAATTTTGGCAGGCTTGTCTGCACATTGCTAGGCCTGAAGTGTTCTAATCTCAAATCAATCATCACATACTGATTTGGGATGATTCTGTTTCTGGCGGGTAACAGAAGACCATGTCGCGCCTCGGGTAAGACCAATGGCTTGGGATTGTTTGTTTGGGTTCAGTGAGAAAGCCGTAGTAAAAATTAACAAAAAGAGAGAGGCGATAACGATGTCGGTGCCAAAATGTTGCGGTACTGAGATGGCAATGAATGCGGAAACTAACAGGTTTGTAGAGGTACAGTGCAGATTGTGCGGAGATGTGGTGTTCGTCAAGAAGGCCGACACAGAAAAACCGCAGATGTTAGACGATTAGTTCTTAAACACGTTTTTCTATTTAGTTATCATGCTGCCTTTTCGCGGTTTATTGAAAGGCGTTGATGCCGCTGTATTGCACAATGACGAATCACATGTAGATGAAAATGTTTTCTATTTACTAGGAGAAAAGCCCAGCACTGCGACGATGTTTCTTATTTTAAGGCGAAGCAGAGCGCCTGTGCTGCTAGTTTCGGAGCTTGAAATAGGCAACTACATGCATAAAAAAGATGTCACTGTAAAAAAACTTGACAAAGACTCTTTGGCCAAAGAAATGAAAAATATAAAAGGGAAACTGGGCCTGAATTTTGAGACGCAAACTGCAAACCAGCTAAAGAGGCTGAAAAAATTCACAAAAGCAAAACAGGCTGATATTTCGCCCTCTTTGGAAAAGGCGAGGGAAATAAAAACGCAGGCAGAGATCAAAAAAATCAAGACTGCATGCAGAATCACCCTAGAGGTTATGGACAGGCTGGAGAAACTCAGGCAGGCGTGCAAGACAGAGAAACAGCTTGCGACCAGCCTGGAATTTGAAGCGCGGAACAACGGAGCCGATGGTGTTGCATTTCCGCCTATTGTTGCTTCCGGGAAATCGTCTGCTGTACCGCACTATGCCACAGCAGACAAAAAAATTTCCGAGGGGTTTCTTGTTGTTGATTTCGGCGTGGTTTACGATGGCTACTGCTCTGATATAACAAGGACTTTTTTTGTCGGGACACCAACTGCTTATCACAAACACATTTTTGCTGTTGTGCACAACGCAAAGGAAGCTGCCGCAAAAATGTGTTTTTCAGGAAATGCCGCAAAAAACGTGCATAATGCTGCTGATGCTGTTTTAGAAAAGAATTTCAGTGAAAAGATGATTCATGCTGTCGGGCATGGACTGGGGCTGAAGGTTCATGATTTTCCGCAGGGGATAAATGCCAATGCATTGTTCAGGCTAAAGGAGAATATGTGCATCACTGTAGAACCCGGCTATTACAAACAGGGTCTAGGCGGGGTAAGGATAGAAGATGATGTTGTAATTAAAAAAAGAACGTGCAGAGAGCTGACAAAGGCTGAAAACTATTTATTTACTTCAGTATAAGCTTCTAGCTCTTCCGGCTGCTCGCCTTTCAGTTCCTGCAGGGTCAAGACTCTCACGCGGCCTGAGCGCACGCGCTCGCGATATCCCATTCCCACCACGTACTCTACAGTCCTCCGGGATGCGAGATCAACAATGGACTGGTTGACTTTTCCATCGAAGACTATTGCGTAAACAGTAGTGAACTCCGGTAAAATGTCTGCAAGCTCTGAGAGGGGAACTTTTGATATCACCTGCAGTTCCCTGTCCACGAGGCAGGCGGCGCGTGTCCCTATAAGATCTTCAAGGATTGCTATAAATGCGTCTTTTTTGGTTTCGCCCACTTCCTGCTTCTCCTCTGTAATTTCTTCTATTGGCCTTGTCAATGCCTGGTCCACAGGCATGCGCTCGCGCAGGGCTTTGAATATCTGCTTTTTCGTCAGCTCCTCAACTTCCTTGCCGGGATCTGCCCACGCCACGTAATCTATGTCTGCGACTGCGAGCAATTTTTTTAAATCGAGATTTCCGCCACGGTCTCCATCAAGAAATGCTGTTGTTGTTTTTTCTTTTGTCATGTCAATAACCGCCTGCGGGATTTTGCTGCCTTCTATAGCTATGACATTGCGGATGCCGTTTTTAAGGAGGTTTATGACATCGGCGCGGCCTTCAACGACAATAATATCGTCTGATGTATGGACGTCAGGGCCGCAGCTAAGACCGTTAAAATTTGAGACTTCCCAGGAGCGCACAGACTCTTTTATCATCTCTGATATCTTTTGTGTGTCCGGCATGCCTGTATCCATCATTGCGCGCAAGATTTCCTTTGCCCTTTCAACAACATAGCGCCTCTTCTGGCTGCGCACATCTTCAACCTTCACTATGTCTATCTTTGCGTCGCAAGGGCCGACTTTTTCTATTGTTTCCATGGATGCTGCGATCAGGGATGTCTCGCTTGCATCCAGGCTGGATGGGATTATGATATCTGCAAAGGCTTTGCCTTTGTTTGACTTGACGTTTACTTCTATTCTGCCTATACGGCCTGTGTGCTGCAGCTCGCGCAGATCCAGGTCTGCGCCCAAAAGGCCCTCTGTCTGGCCGAAAATGGCGCCGATTATATCGGGCTTTTCCACTATGCCTGTTGCATGCATTCTGGCATGTATCAAATACTTTGCAAAGTTCTGGGCCAATTTGGCCATAAATACCACCTCATTTCTGCACGATGCATTGGCGATGCCAGGCATCGTGTTCAAGAGGGCAGAAAAAGGTCTAATTTATCTGCAGTCGTCCGTTTTAAAATAAAATCGCATTGAACACACCGATTAAATATAAACCATATAACCTATTCTGCCATCTGCGGATACCTAAGGTACTCACTATAAACTTGTTGACAGGAATGTTTTTAAGGCTTTGGTGGTTTGTTTTTATCACACTTTCTGCATTACTGCCTCTGACAAAGACAGCAAAGACTTTATCTTGCTTTCTGCTGTTTTTCTCATTATCGGAAAGATGTTTTGCAGATAGAACTCTGTGAACAGCTCTGTGAAGAAACCGTGCTCCTGGATGCGTGAGATGAAAGAGGCGACAATGTCTGCCCGCAGGTAATTACGGGTGCTGTTTTCTCCTGTCAGGTAAAAGGTAATTTTCAGGTCTGTGTAACTGTCAAGATGCTGGACCATCTCAAAAACAACCTCGCTCCTGTGGAAAGGACCATCTGTGGAATATGAATTTTCCTTCTCAATTATTTTACCGCGGCCTGACATGCGTCGCATGAACTCCAAGGACGTGTAGTAGGGATCGCTGGAATTACGGGTAATGGTTTTTGTGACAAGGTTTTCTTCAATCTGCATGCATCTTAATTCTAGAAGGTGGAATAAAAAGATTTTGTTATTTTGCACTCGTTTCGAAATATACCAATCTGCCCATATAACCATAAAAAATTCCGCCGTCATCAAAGCCGCTTATGAATCTGTCTCGGGTAAAAAATCGTTACTCCCTGCACTCGGCGCAAACGTATTCGCCATTGATCTCCTCAATGGAGTCCGAGTAATTGCCACAGGACTCGCATGTGACGAGATTTTCGTCTTCTTCTGGTTTGGGCGCAGCGCCCATCTTTATCCTTTCCAGCAGAATCTCAAATAAGGCAGGCTCTATGCGCAGGATGTCATTGTTTGTTATAATGCCGACGAGCGTTGAGCCGGAAAAAACAAGAATCTTTTCGATACGCCTGTTTACCATCAACCTGGCTGCTTCTTCTATTGTTTTGTCCGGCTCGATTGTAACCAGCTCTGTAGACATGATCTCTTTGACCTTTTCGCCGATGCCTGATGCGACGTGCTTGTAGACGATGTCTGATGTTGTCACAATGCCTTTCACATTCTTTTCTCCTGTCACAACGACAGAACCGATGCGCTCGTCGCGCATGATCTGAGCTGCCGTTTCTATAGAATCCTCCATGTCAACTTTTTTAATATCTGTTCTCATGACTTCTCCAACAAGGGCTGAAAATCTCATGGTGATTATTTATTTGCCGAAGGATAAAAAGATGATATGATCAGATCTTATAGAAAAGGCTATATAGCTGAACTTAGTTTAGTCCATACACTTTCACAGCACGGTTTTATGGTAGTAAGAACTCCAAGAAGTGGTAGAATAAATCTTGCTTCGCCTGACATCATAGCTGCGAAAAATGGAAAGTTAATTGTCATAGAATGCAAAGCGCGCGCAGAGGCGTTCACAGTCGAGAAAGAACAGCTGCAAGAACTTAGAGAGTGGCAGGAGAAGGCAGGGGCGATTCCTTATATAGGATGGAAAATCGCACGCAGAGGATGGATATTTCTTCATTTGAAAGATGTTGAGGAGAACAAGGGAAATATAGGGAAAAAGTTCGCACTGGAAAAGGGCATGGCACTGGAGAAGATTTTGTGAGACGATACTGTCTGACATGCTGCCCTCCCCCCCGCCTCAATTTTCAATATAGGCATTTTTTCTGCAAATTTAGCCTCTATGTCTTTGCATATGATATAACTCGCTTGCGCTCGGAATAATCTAGGCAAGAATTCAGCGAAACTTCTCATAGTTTCGGACGATGAACTCAAATGCGTCCCTTAAACTTATCCCAAATTACCAAATTGCAACGCCTTTATAAAGTTTTTCTGAAATTCTGATAAATATGGAGAGCGCTATACCTGGATTCTATCAGATGACACTTGAAGAGCGGCTGAAGGTTGTAAAAGAATTTGCCTGCCTGGATGACAACGAGGTTGAACTGCTAAAAAAAGACAGCGCTCTGGATAATGAAATAGCGCAGATCATGATAGAGAATGTTGTGGGAACTATGCATCTGCCTGTAGGAATAGCGACTTACTTTCTTATTAATGGCAAAGATTACCTCATACCCATGGCTATTGAGGAGCCTTCTGTTGTGGCTGCTGCGTCGCATGCTGCCAAGCTCGCGCGCCCTGCCGGGGGTTTCAGGACGCAGAGCACAACGCCTGTGATGATAGGTCAGATACAGCTCAAGCAGACAGATGACATGGAAAGTGCCAAGACAGCAATACTGCAAAATATTGAAAACATCAAGTCCATGGCTAACAAGCAGGATTCCACGCTTGTGAAAAGAGGGGGCGGGCTTGTGTCTGTAGAATGCAGGGATCTTGCTACGGAAAGGGGGCCTATGCTTGTTGTGCACCTCAACATAGACGTGAGGGATGCGATGGGTGCCAATGCCGTGAATACCATGTGCGAATGCGTGGCACCTTATCTAGAAGAGCTCACCGGGGGAATTGCCTGCATGAAAATCATTTCTAACCTTGCTGTCAAGAGAACCGTATCGGCGGAAGCGTGCTGGAGAAAAGAGGATTTAGGCGAAGAGCTTATCGAAGGCGTACTCGATGCATACGCCTTCGCAAAAGCAGATCCTTACCGCGCCGCGACCAACAACAAAGGCATAATGAATGGCATTGATGCTGTGCTCCTAGCAGCAGGCAATGACTTCCGTGCTGTGGAATCAGGCGCGCATTCTTATGCTGCCCTTTCTGGCCAGTACAAGCCGCTTGCGCACTACAGTAAAAATGAGCATGGAGGTCTCGTGGGAAAAATAGAGCTGCCGATGGCTGTCGGCATCGTGGGGGGCAGCACAAAGACAAACCCTATAGCAAGAATAGCGCTGAAAATATTGGGCGTGCAGTCGGCCAATGAGCTTGGTGAGATTGCTGGATGCGTGGGGCTTGCAAACAACTTTGCTGCTGTGCGTGCGATTGTAAAAGAAGGTATCCAGCATGGCCATATGAAATTGCACGCAAAGAACATTGCTATTATTGCTGGCGCGCATGGTGATGAGGTGCACCAGCTTGCAGAAAGGATTATAAGAGAAAAAATGGTGAGTGTTTCGCGGGCTGAAGAACTGCTGAAAGAGATGCGAGGGTGATGCCAAGGACAAGAATTTGTTACTTATGCTTGTTGCATACAGCAATTGCTCTTACCTGCTGAAAGCATTCGACTCCGCTAATTTATGCAGAGGCAAGATAGCTTTTCTTAACTTCTGCCCTTCCACTGTCAGGGAATACTCTACACGCGGGGGCTTTTCAGCAAAGGCTTGACGTGAGATTAGCCCGTGTTTCTCAAGCTCCTGCAGCCTTTTAGACAAAGTTTTTTGAGACATGCCATCAATCCTATGCAAAAGATCATTAAATCTTAGAGTGCCAAAGTTTCCTATTATGACTACGGTGCTTAGAGTCCATTTTTTGCTTAGAAAGGCGGCTGCTTGCTCCAGCGATATTGGACAGTAGCCACTGCCTACCATCTTGCATTTTTCTCCTTTAGTTACTGCGCGTAAACTGGTTTCTGCCATGAAACTGCTCACCTTATATTGCACTTCTGCCAATTAGTATACAAAAGAAACTATTAAAACATGAGGTGATCTCGATGGCAAGAAGAAAGCCGTGCTGCAGCGGAGGTACCTGCCCTGCCTGCGATTGCTGCATCTGCATATGCACAAAGGACCTGAAAAAATCCTTATCGCCAGAGGCAAGAAAGCTCCTCTTCGACGCGCTAAAATAAGATTCAGGTGAACCCGATGAAATCTAAGCGCAATAAGCGCCGCGATTAGAATTGTTTTCTAGCTAAACTCTATTCTTATCTCATCTTTATCCCTAGGTATGTAATTATCAAACTCAAAATTTTCTTGCCCATTAACAAACATTTTTACAGTTCCAGAATCACTATTGCAATAGCTCATTATGCATGTGCTGTTGAATTGTTTTCTCCACACCTTTTCAAAAAAATATCCAAGCTTCATATTTTCTAAAGTAGGTCTGTCATTTTCATAGTGCAAAACTCCTGTTGGATCATGCGTATGTATTGGCTGGTGCACGCCTACCAGTCCTATATTGGCGGGTATAGTCTGCTGCTGGCCGTTTATTATTACAGTCAATGTCGGATGCCAGTGTATTGGAGTTTTAGGAATGTCAGATGCCGAAGCTGTGTCAGTTATTTCTGTTGATTGTG
>CAYJMB010000023.1:0-11090 GCA_964371455.1 uncultured archaeon
AGCTGCTGGTTCTGCACCTGCAATTGCGTAAGCAGTTGTTCAAGCTGGTTTTGTGGAGTTGGCATCTGAATCATCTCATTTTACGAATGCTGCATAAAATCCTTTTACTCTTTCCTGCTCTTTTATGTCTGGGTGCGTGTTGTCATATGCTCTGAGCATTTCATTTCTATCAGGACCAAAAGCAACAACTTGCCCGTCACCTATAAGGACATGCTGGCCTTTATATCGCTGCAAGTTTCCTTCTTTTAATAATTGATTGAATGCCTCTTCATTCCTAAGATAAGCTTCTTCAGCTTTTTTCCAAAAAATTTCATGGATAGTTTGCCTCCATAAATTTTCTGTAAACCTCATAAGTCATCACCTCGCGCGTACGCGCTTCCTGAATGGTGTCCGCGCCTTTGCAACGATCCTGTACCCACAGAACGTGCACCTGATCCTGTCCTCTATATCAAACTCTTTTCTGCATTTCACACAAACATAATTTGGCATTCTAGTCACCTTCAGGCAAGTATATATCCACATATCTGGTTGCAGTATGCCAGGCGATAAACATACGCCTCCAGTCGTCCCTTAATTCCGCCATAAAAACTATCTCCCAAATTCATAAGCCCCTGAAGCAAACTTGGAATGGCACTTGCCGCATTCCCACACGCCATGCGATTGCCTCTTCACAGACAGCCTAGAACATGAAGGGCATGTATATCTGGAATGAGCCTTTTTCTTGCTCTCTACCACAGCTTCCCGTATCTTTTTCCCATAGCCCACTGGCATTAAATATCAGCTCCATTCCCATGTCACAACTCTAAAATCTTGATGGTAAGACTTTTAAAGGGAATTATAAAGAACAAATAACTACTCTTCGATACCTTTTTTTAATCGCATTTCTTTTGAAGTAACTGCATTGTCTAAGTCTTGTAAGATTCTTAATTTATCTCCATCATCTGCTGAATTATAATATGCTACTATGCGGTCAAGATAGTATAGTAACATCGTTCCCCATGGGCTCTTTTGAAAATGTTTTCGAAGTAAAGGTGAGTGTAGTGAAGGTGTGAGTAGAAATGAAATCCTTTCATCATTATTGCACATGCTGACTATATTCTCGGCCAAATATTGTGGCAAGGGATACGCGCCATTAACAATTTGGTGCCAATAAGATTTCATGCTATTAACCGACTTGCCGAAATCTTTTTTATGTAGATAGGTAGCTACACTTACCTGTGTCAAATAGCCATGTTCACCTAGTACAGTTGCCAGAATTTTTCTTTCTTCGTTGGTTATATAGTGGCCCTTACCTTTAGTTTTGTCCATGGCATTAAGTGTTACAAGAAGCTTTATAAATGTGATGGTTTTTACTACTAACAAGTTGAAAATCTATTTCAACCTCACCGTCTCCAGATTCTTGGGCGCCATGCTCTCTATCTTGAATGTCTTATGTATGCGCCTTGCGAGGTCAACGCATGCAGAGTTGTCGCCGTGATTTGTCAGGATCTTCTTTGGCTTTGCGCGCAAGTCATTTATGAATTGCAGAAGCTCATTCTGCTCGCTATGCCCCCCGAGTCCTGAGACTGTCGCAATCTCCAGGTTGAGCTCGATCGTCCTGCCATTCTCCAGCTGGACAGATTTCCACCCTTTCTGTATTCTGCGGCCCATTGTTCCCTCAGCCTGGTAGCCGACAAAGAGCAGCATGTTATTTTCCTTTGCAGCAAACCGCTGCAGGTATTCCACAGCTGGGCCGCCCATGAGCATGCCTGATGTTGCCAGCACAACACAGGGATCATTGGTCTCAAAAACCTGCTCCCTCTCCTTCTGCGAGCCTATGCCTTTCAGCCTCGGGTCCACAAACGGATTATTCCCCTTGTGCAAGATGAGATTCTGTATACTTCTGGACATGAATTCCGGATAAGCGGTGTGTATAGCTGTCGCGTCCCAGAGCATGCCATCCAGATATATAGGCACTTGGATGTCTGTTTCTGCAAGAATGGCGATAATATCCTGGCTCCTCCCCACTGCAAAAGCCGGTATTATCACGCGACCACCGCGTTCTATGACTTTTTTTACCTGGCGCACAAGCTCTATTTCTCCTTCTCTGTGCGTGGGCATGGTAGATCCGTCTGTGCCATAAGTAGCTTCTATGATAACTGTTTCAGCCCTTGCATAATCCGTGGATGTGCGCTCAAACAATTTTGTACGCTGGTACTTCATGTCACCGGAATATAAAACATTGTACAATCCATCACCAATATGTATGTGTGTTGTTGCAGAACCGAGAAGATGTCCTGCATTCTGGAATGTCAGTCTCATGTCAGGCGCGATGTCTGTGACTTCCCCATATTCCAGAGGCACACAGTGCTTCACAGCCTCTTCTATGCCCTTTGAAGTGTAGAGCGCTTTCTTGTTCTCGCGCTGGCATATCTGCAGGTAGTCCAGCTGTAGCAGTACAGAGAGATCTCTTGTTGGGCGCGTGCAGTACAACGGTCCTCTGTATCCCCATTCAAACAAAAAAGGCACAACCCCACAATTATGGACTACAATACCTTCAGCAATAAAGTTTCTGTGCGGTAGAACTTCTATATCAATAAGCTCTTTGTAAGGATTTTCAAGTGTTCGAATTTCTGTGATAGGTTCCCAAAGAACTTCCACGGCAAGTATTTTTCTTATCTTTTCTATATTTTGCTGTGTAGCGTTGATTGCTCCAGCCAATTTTTCTTGCAGAACATTAAAGACTTGACGCTGTATTGCATCCATAATCCCCAATTCTCTTCTTTCAATAACATGATATGCTATTCCAGTTTCGTATGCTAATGAATACAGTGAAAGACTGAGATTTTGTCTTATCTGTTTCATACTATCATGAGTAAAATTTTCCTGCATTTGCTTGAGTTCGCATAAACGATTTTCAAGAAGCTTAAGAAGTTTTGATGCAGTCTTTCTTGTGCAATAGCTTGAATATTTTCTGTGCAGCCAGTCGCGTAATGAAAGGTTTTTTGAGGTGAACTTAGGGCTGTTGTGTATACGGCCAAGCAACCGTGCTTGCATCACTATACTTTTTAAGTCGCTTGAAGTGATGGGAACAATATCTTTTTCTAGAAAGCTTGTTTTATTTGCTAAAAGAGAGAGTTTCTCATTTTTTTGTATACTATTAAATCCTACAAATTTGGCAGCATCCATCAGCCCACGCAAATAGGCTGCTTTTATTTTTCTATTTGAATGAAGTATCTTTTGCGGGATGTTTCTTTGTAATGTTTTAGCAAGAAAATCAGGAAAATTTCTCTCTAAAAAGCGTATTATTTTAATATTATTAATCTCTAAAATCCATGCATTTTTAGTTTGGTCAGAATGATGCCTTATTGCTGCATTAAAATTAAAGATGCCATGAACGAGATTTTTATAAAATTCAAGTAAGCTGGTGTCAGAATCTGTTATGCGTATAGAAAATTCTGAGGCGCGATGTCCGTCACCCTGCATATAGCCTAACAGAGATGCTAAATCTTCGGTAATTACATTAGGCAGAGTTACAAAATTCCTTCGTCTTTTGTCGTATTCTATATCAGTTTCAAGCGATATATCTGTCTTTATTTTTTCTTCTTGTAAAACAGCATATGGCAACAAATCGCCTATTCGAAGATCCTGTGCTTCAGCTTCCACAACCTCTAGGTTATTCACCTTAAAGAATCTGTGATTAGGCGAAGCTTCTATAGTTCTAAATGGCGTTTTTATTTGTTTTATTATATTATGACCGGTTGTGGATGTTCTGCCAATACATTTGCCGATTTCAATTTTTCCAGTGTCAAAATTCATAGAAAGAACTTCATCACCATCCTCTATTTCGCCAATAGGTTTCAAGCTACCGTTGGCCATCCTTACTGGCATCTGTGGAGGCAGGCAATGGTCAAGGTGAGCATGCGATAAAATTACTGCATCCAGATCTTGTATATGGAACTCCGGCGCATCCAAATAAGGAAAAGGTTTTGATGAGAGCATGCTCACAGACAACCCACAGTCTAAGAGAACCTTTGTGTTCGGCGTTTGCAGAAGCGTGCAAGATCTTCCCACTTCCCTGTAAGCGCCAAGAGCTGTTGCCCTTATCCATTCCACTTCCTTTCCCGGAGAATAGATCTTTTCGCCAAGACGGTTGAGAAATTTCTTCCTGTAGCCAGCTTCCTTGTGCAGCATCTTTCTTACTGACCTTATGATATCAGAATCTATGACAGGCGCTCTTTTTATGTCAGGCGTCCAGAATGTTTTTTCTTTTATTGCGAGCAGCGTCTCGCCATTCTTGCCAATCACAAGCCCTGGCTTTTCTGCATGTATCACAACTTTTGCGAACTCGGGCTCAAAATAAATATCCTTGATGCCCGCCTCTTTGGGCACTGTTTCATGGATGATTTCCACTGTCTTTTCCTCATCAGCGATTATTGCAGGGTCTGCCCTTACCTCAATCCTCTTCTTGACTTTGTTGACTATGCTCTTTATCATATCAGTTGAATCTGTGAAAAATTTCTTGTTTTGCGTATAAAGAATGATCTCGCTGCCTTCGTAGCTGATATCGGATATCATGGCATTTTTCGGCAGCTCATTCTTGATATCCTCTAAAATCATCATATCACCATTAAAATTAGGTTGCTGTTGTTAGAATTCTCCTTTTGTGCCATAGCAAAACACGTTGCAGAGAAAATCTTTAGTGTACGAAATGCGTTTGAAATTCATTTTACATAGCAATAATAATTATCCCGTTCACACAAAATCAACAAAAACATCATCATCAGCCGAATTCAGAACTTTTCTTTTTGCCAGCTGAAATTTCACTTCGCAAGTTCCTGTATCTTCACTTCGTCTACCCACTGCACGCCGTCTTTGTCTATGACAAGCACGCGTATCTTCTTTGCACCGGAAAATATATCCCTTTCTCTTGCAGCTCTTATCGATTTTACCGCCAGGCGCACGCCTTCGTCCTTTGCCATGCCTTCCCTGTAGCCATCCTCAAGCACGCCATATGCAATAGGCGAGCCGGAGCCCGTGGACGTGTAATTGTCCTTTTCCACGCCTCCAACTGGGTCTATGCTGTAAATATGGTAGCCGTCCTTGTCTACGCCGCCGAGAATAGGCATGAACATGTAAGGATACCATCTTGACTGCGAGAGAATATTAGACAAAAGCGTTGCAACAGCCTTCACAGTTATGGGCGCATTTCTTGTCAGCTTGTAAATATTTATTTCAGCCTTAAGCAGGCGTATCAGCGCCTGGGCATCCCCAACGCCGCCGGATATTGTCAAAGCCATTTTGTCATCTATGGGGTAAATTTTCTGGACTTCCTTGCCTGACACGAGCCAGCCAAGAGTGGACTTGCTGTCTGATGCCAGAACAACACATTCTTTGCATACCATGCCTACTGTTGTTGTACCTGTCTTCAGTTTCTGTTCTGTTTCCATCTCAAACACCGAGAATTTGTTTACATCTCCTGCAAAAAGAGAAAAATTAACTATTACTACATTGAACGAAAATGTTTAAATAGCTATTTGTAGGTATTAATCTCATGAAGCAAAAAATGATTACTATGCCGAGGCACGAATATGAAAAATTGAAAATGCAGGCAAGTATTGATATAGAACTCTTGAAGCAGCTTCTTGAAAGCCTCAAAGACATTAAAGAAGGCAGAATAAGAAGAGTAAAATAGCTACTTGTTAAATATTTGTTCTAGTTCATCTCTGAAGAAATCTAATAAAACTCTTATGGTATTTATAACTCTTTGTTGATCTTTCTTTTCACTTATTGCCACCATAAAAACATCTGCGAGATCTTCGTAAATGAGATAGTAAACTCTGTATTTCTTGTACCTCTTTTCCCGAAACCATTTTATGCCTACAGCATCTCCAACATATGGATTCTCAGCGAGCTGCTCTTCTATTTTGTCCAGCCACTCATGAAATGCCTTGTCAAATTTTTCTAGTTCTTTATCAAATCTAGCAGAATGATACACTGCATATTTTGCCATACGTATATTTGTCAATTATATGTAAAAAAGGAATTTTTCAAAGTTTAATCAGCATCCTTCTTCCCCACATCAGCAACCGGCACAAATCCCATCCTCTTGTCTGCAAAGTGCCTGTGCTTGCATTTTTCATGAAAATTTTTGTCTAGACAGAGCACGCTCCCCTGTCCAGTGGACATGCAGTTCAGCGACGGAGAAATATAACGGCATTTCTTGTTTGTCATGTTTATAGATCGCCTCCGCAACACATAAAGTTTGCTGTAGTTCTGGCAATAACTTTATTTGCACAATAAGCCAAACCTATTGCATGAAAAATCTTTTTAATTTCAGGCGCGATCCAAGGGTTTACTGTGGGCTTCTTCTCACCATGCTGGCAGCCCTTGCTGTTTACTATACATTCTTATCATTCCTGTTGTCATCCTCGTCTTCGGCCAGACTATAATAGGCGGCTTCTTCCTCCATATGTTGTCGGAGGCTGTTAATCAGAAAAAAGCAGATTTCTTGCGCGCCCTTCTTGTCGCAGCTGTCATGACGTTTCTATTCTTGCGCACAAGCTGCTGGGAATTCCAACAAGATTAAGCTTTATTGCTATCGCACTGATCTACATTGGCATAATAGCAGCTGCTTCTTAGTAAGCTTTTGCTATATACACAACATGCTCTGCCTTCTTGCCACAGTAAATGCAGAGCCCGAAGGGCTTCTCTTTTTTCCCGTAAAGCGTGCCCCGTATCTCATAACCGCCTGTCTCTGCCTTCAGTTTCTTCTCACACTCGCCCGAGCCACACCAGTTCGCCCGCGAGAAGCCGAATGAGTTCTTTAGTTTTCCCAGCTCTCTGACATCCTGTACGTTGTCCCGCAGGAATTTCTTTGCTTTTACCAGCATTTCCTTTTGTATCTGCTTGAGCATTTTTCTGATTTCTCTCAGCTTTGTCATGTCAACAGTTGATTTGGTCCCGTCTATCCTCTTTACAACAGTAACAACATTCGCCTCAATATCTTTCGGCCCTATCTCTATCCTGACAGGCACCCCGCGAAGTTCCCAGTGATTGAACTTGAATCCTGGACTGTAATCGCGGCCATCTATGTGCACACGCAAGCCTAATTTTTCTATTTTTTCCTTTACATCAGCACAGCCTTTCCTGATTTCTTCCTCTTTGCCCGAAAACATGATAGGCACGATTACGACCTGTACAGGCGCAATCTCAGGAGGCAACACAGCGCCTTTGTCGTCGCCATGGGTCATTATTATCAGTCCCAGTTCTCGCGTTGTCATGCCCCAGCAAGTTTGCCATACATGTTGCTGCTGCCCTTTTTCATCTAAATAAATTATGCCGAAAGGCTTTGAGAAATGTTGCCCGAGCATGTGCGTGCCAGGCCCTTGCACAACTTTCCCATCCTGAGTCAGGCAGTCCATGACAACAGAAAAATTTGCGCCTGCAAATGTATCGCTTTTCGGCCTTATCAAAACAAGAGAATGCAGTGCCTGCATTTCCATGCTTTCGGTGTAAAGTTCCACAGCCTTGTGTACTTCTTCTTCTGCCTCTTGTTGCGTGGCATGCGCTGTATGAGCTTCCTGCCACAAAAATTCCCGGCCGCGAATAAAAGGTCTGGTTCCTTTTGTATCAAATCTCACTACATTGTTCCACTGATTTATCTTTACAGGTAAGTCTTTGTGGCTCCTTATCCAGAGCGCGTACATGTAGTACATAATAGTCTCGGATGTAGGCCTGACATAGAGTCTCTCCTCCAGCGGTTCCCCGCCAGCCTCTGTTACTGTAAAAGTCTCGGCCTTGAAACCCTCAAAATGCGCCTCTTCTTTTTTGATGAGATTTTCAGGTATGAATAAGGGGAAGTAGGCATTCACAACTCCGCTTCCCTTTAGCAAATCATCAAAATGTTTTTGTATTCTCTCCCACACAGCATAGCCCCATGGCGTTATTACATCAAACCCCTTGATAGGGCTGCGCTGGTCTACAAAATCTCCTTTTCTCACGACTTCCAGATACCACTCAGAGAAATTCTCGCTGCGTTTCGTCTTGATTCCAAGCTCTTCTGACATTTCTATCCACTCTAATTTGATTATTTGAGAATAAAAAATAGATGCTGTCTTCTTTTTTGATTTTGTAGTCAACAAACGGAAAAATGAAACCAACAGCTAAGAAGATGTAAAAATTAGCGTTTAGGAACTCGGCCACCAGTCATGCGACTCACATTTCTTTCTTGCAAAGGAAAGTATTAAAAGGAAAGTATTAAAGTGGAAAGTGTCGATGAAAGCTATTTATAAATAAATGGGATACAAATTCCATGGACGATGAAGAAATTGCACAAAAATTGAAAACATACTTGCGAACAAGAGAAGATCAGGATTCAAAAAATACATACATCGGAATATATAATCGATATTCAAATAGAGAGTTATATATGCATGTTGACCAAAGAACAGAAATCGGCAAGGAATTTATCGAATTGTGCAGGAAACTAATAGAAAAAACTGGCAAAGAACAATGGGAAAGAAGTCTTGTTTAATATCACAGTACAAACAAAAACAAGTACGTGCCTAAAACAACATGACTGACAATAGGTCCGATGAGCGTGGGTCTTTTGCTGAAAGAGTAACCCCATGCTGCGCCTGCTATAAGCGTGAGCATCACAAGCAGCAGATTCTGGAGATGCATGACAGCATAGAGAACAGAAGCAATTGTTATTGCAGTAAATGTTCCGAATCTATACAATCTAGCCTGTAATATGCCCCTGAATATGATTTCCTGCAGCGGCACAGAAATCAGGATGTAAAATAGAAGCCAATTGCTGTCAATGTGCAACGCCTTGAACCCGATGCTATTGCCCACAATAGTAACCACAACAAATCCGATGACAGTTATTATAGCAGCATGCCTGAGAGAATGTGTCATTTCCCTTGTCGTCAAGCCGAACCGCTGCAGCTGCCACATGAAAAAGCTATGACAGAAAGGTTCTTAAGCTTGGATTCGGCAAAAACTGCATGCAAAAGCCATTTATTACAAGTGCATTAATTGAACTATACGAATGCAAAGTAGAAAATTTTGATGCTGTGCAAGCTGCAGAGTTTTCAAAAAATTATTTCGGCGCATCACGATACCAGATAATCCACTGAGTTCTTTCATGGAACATCCAGAATGAGATTATAAAGCGGGTCAGAGTGTCCTGTGAGCAAAATATCCAGCAAAGCCATCCTAATGTACAAGCCTCCGTTTGATTGCTCAAAATAATATGCTTTTGAATGACGGTCAACTTCAGGAGTTATTTCAGGAAAACCATCACTTTTTTCAGTGTTTATCGGCAAAGGATGCATAATTACAGAACCCTGCTTCATTCTATCAGCTCTTTCTGATGTTATTTGAAATTTCCTATACGCATCTAACAAACGTTGTTTTTCATGATTATCCGTATACTCCAATCTTAATCGTGTAGCATAAGCCACATCTACTTCTGGTAGGATCCTATCCAAATCGTCTATTTCGTATATGTCTAACTTTCTTTCATGCTTCAAATAGGATCTCATATCATCAGGTAGTCCAAGTTCACGTGGTGCAACAAAATACAGGCAGTTGCCATCAAGGTGCGCAAGTAAATATGCGAGAGATCTTATAGTTCTTCCCCTGCTCACATCACCTATCAAAGCAACTTTTAATCCATCTATTCTTTTCTGAGAATTTCTGATCGCATACAAATCAAGAAGAGCCTGCGTTGGATGCTGGTTTGTTCCATCCCCACCATTTATGATAGGCATTTGTGCAACTCTTGCCGCACGTATTCCTGCACCATCTTTGTCATGTCGCAGCACTAACAAGTCATATGACTCTTCTATTGCTCTCAAAGAATGTTCAAGAATTTCACCTTTTGCAGCAGATGAAAAATCTCTTGCATTTTCAGTGCCAATAATTTTTGCTCCTAACCTAATTGCCGCAGCTCCAAAAGTTAGTCTCGTACGTGTACTCGGTTCATAGAAAAGTTCCGCTATTATTTTGTTTGAATGCTTGTCAACTACTCCTTTCTCCCATCTTATTTTTCTCATCTCGTCTGCGCGCTCAAAAAGCCCCTCGAGAAACAGCCTGTCCTTCAACTGTCTTGTATCCACAATGTGCCTAACCATCTGAATCATTAAACATAGGCAAGGAAAGTTCAAATAGCTTAAAATCAAGAAAAGCCAAGTATAACTGAGCTCAATGAATGTGACAAATAAAAAGATCGGCTTGTTCCTGCTTGCTGTTTTTCTCAATTCTGTAGGATACAAAGCCGCCCAGATTCTGAGGCCAGATGGCTTGTTAGTTACAACGTGGATCGATTCGCTGATCCCGTACATTCCCTATTTTGTTGTTCCCTATGCCCTGTATGTCCCTGTAGTTCTTTTGCCATTCTTCCTCTACTGGAAAGATTACAAAAAATACAGGGCAGTGGCATTATCAATGGCTGCAGTTCTGGCGATCAGTATTTTGATTTTTCTGGCCTTTCAGACACGTGTCATCCGGGCAACAGTAGAACCAACGGACCTCTTCAACTGAGAAGAAGCAAAAAATTAGGTCTCTACGTAGCGCCTGTCACAATACTTATCATCCTGTCCACGGTCTTTATCAAGCAGCACGCTGTTCTGGATGTGTTCGCCGGACTGATCCTCGCACTCGCAGTGTTTCATTTTGCGATTCGGAGGGAGAGGTAGGGCGGTAGGAGAAAACCGTATGACGCATTTCATGCGTCTGTCTGTACGGTTCTCCTGCGCAATGGGCTCGCCCGGATTTGAACCGGGGTCTCAAGCTGGTTCGGAAAACCACCATGATGGTCTTCACCCTTTAAGCGGTTTCCACCCAAAGCTCGGATCATAGCCGACTTGCTGCAACAAGCCACTAACCAAACTAGACTACGAGCCCTGATGCTAAGCAATTGTGATAATAGACTTAAAAATTCACAAAGGCCTTGACGCAGGAGCACATCGCAGCCGTCAACACCTTATTCATTCAAGTGTCAAAGGACAAGTATTTCAAAGAGAAGAACAGCGATTAAATTGATTACTATTGTGTTTTAATTCATTATAGATCATAAATTTTGTATGAGAGGACAAATACAT
>CAYJMB010000024.1:0-3292 GCA_964371455.1 uncultured archaeon
TCTATCCAAGCTGAGCTACACGCCCGTGGTTTTTACTATCTATATAGGCAATTTAAATCTTAAAATAAGATGATTAGTTGCTAAAGGCGAGAGCATGGACTTCAAGAAATTGGACAAAAAATGGCAGAAAGTCTGGGAAAGACAGAAGCTGCATGAGGCACATCTAGACAAGAAAAGAAAGAAGTTTTTCACTTCAAATGTTATTCCATATGTAAATGGCAACGCCCATATTGGCCACTCTTACACGTACACGCGTACTGATGCATATGCGCGATTCCAAAGGCTTCTTGGATTTAATGTATTGCTTGCGCAGGCTTTTCATGCTACAGGAGAACCTATTCTGGGCACTGTAGAACGCCTAAAGAAAGGCGACAAGTCGCAGATTGATACATTCAAATTATACGGTGCAACATCCAGGGATATTGGGAACTTCAAGAAGAGGGGGCCAAAATTCGTTGCAGATTTCTGGGCAAAGAAAATGGAAGAGACATTCAGGGCTGCTGGCTTTTCTATAGACTGGAGAAGAAAATTTACCCTGTCTATTACGCCACAATTCGCGCGATTCGTAGAATGGCAGTACAACACATTGCGAAAAAAGGGATATGTTGTGCAGGGCACGCATCCTGTGATATGGTGCCCAAAGGACCAGAGCCCGACAGGCGATCATGACAGGCTTGAAGGGGAAGGAGAAAGCCCACAGGATTATGTGCTGCTCAAATTCAGGTGCGATGACTATATTCTGCCTGCAGCAACTTTGCGGCCTGAAACTATTTACGGCGTAACTAACATGTGGCTGAATCCAGGTGCTGAATATGTTGTGCTGAAGGTAAACACTGAAAAGTGGATTGTGAGTAGATACGCAGCAGAGAAGCTGAAAGACCAAATAAAGTACACTGAAATTGGGCATGTATTTGATATCCGCGAGTTAATAGGAAAGAAGTGTGTAGACCCTATTGGCAACAGAGAAATATCTATTCTGCCTGGCAGATTTGTTGACCCTGATACCACAACAGGAGTTGTAATGAGTGTTCCGAACCATGCACCTTATGACTGGATTGCTTTGAAAGAGCTGATGGATAGAAATGAACTGCAGCAATATGGATTATCAAGGCAAGATGTTGAACCTATTTCTCTGATAAAAACAGAAGGTTTTGGAGAGCATCCTGCTATTGAAATTACAGAAAAAATGGGCATCACGTCTACAAAGCAGGAAAAAGAATTAGACGAAGCTACGAACATTATTTACAAGAAAGAATTTCATCTTGGTGTGCTTAATGAGAACTGCGGACCCTATGCTGGCATTGCGGTGGACCAAGCCAAAGAAAATCTTATCTTGGACTTTATTGAAAAAGGCATTGCTGACGTAATGTGGGAACCGACAGGGAAGGTTGTATGCCGCTGCACCACAAGATGCCATGTGAAAATTCTGGAGAACCAGTGGTTTTTGAAGTATTCGGATGAGCAATGGAAACAACATGTGAGAAAGCACCTTGCACGCATGAAAATTTATCCAGAAGAAGCGAGAAACAATTTTGAGAATACAATAGATTGGCTGAAGGACAAGGCTTGCGCCAGAAAAAGCGGTCTTGGCACACCGCTGCCATGGGACAAGGAGTGGATTGTTGAAACGCTAAGTGACTCGACAATTTACATGGCGTACTATACGATATCGAGAATAGTAAAAGAGAAAAATATTTTAGCAGAAAAGCTGACAGATGTTGTTTTCGATTATATCTTTTTAGGCAGGGGCGACACTAATCTAATCAGCAAAAGCGTGAGGCTTGACAAAAAAATTCTTCAGGAAATGCGTGAGGAATTTGAATATTTCTATCCTGTAGATATACGAAACAGTGCAAAAGAGCTTATACAGAACCATCTTACTTTTTATCTGTTTCATCATGTTGCTCTATGGCCAGAAAGCAAGTGGCCAAAAGCTATCGGTGTGAATGGATTTGTTAATGTAGAAGGGGAAAAGATGAGCAAGTCAAAGGGAAACATTATTCCGCTTATTGATCTTATAGAACAGTTCGGCGCAGATCTTGTGCGAATAAATATTGCCTGCTCTTCTGAAGGTATAGATGACGCTGACTGGCGGGCAGAAAACATAAAGGGCTACAGGTCGCGGCTGGAATTTCTATCAGAGCTTGCTAAGGAGCTGAAAAGCGCGCGCGGCAAGGGGATAGGAAACGCTGATACATACTTGAAAAGCAGACTCAACAAGAAGGTCAAGCACACTACAGAAAATTATAAACAGCTGAAATTCAGGACAGCTGTACAGCATGCGCTGTTTGAAACTGCAAATGATTTGAAATGGTACTTGAGGCGCGTGGGCGGGATAAAAGGGGCTAACAAGAAAATTGTTCACGATGCCTTGGAAAAGATAATAATCATGATAGCGCCGTTAACGCCGCATTTTGCAGAAGAGATGTGGCAGCAACTTGGAAACAAGAATTCTATTTTTGCTGAAAATAACTGGCCAAAATTTGACGAACTGCAGAGCTCTGAGGAAGTAGATATAGGAGAAAACATGCTCAGACAGACGATAAACGATATAGAAGAGATACAAAAATTGGCCAAGATTGCAAAACCAAAAAGAGCCAAAATCTTTGTCGCAGAGAACTGGAAATTCCGCGTTTACCAGAAAGTGCTGCGCAACAAGGACAAAAATATCAATGATATCACAAAGGAAATCATGAGCTCGGATAACTACGGCAAAGCAACTGTCAATTTTATCCAGTCACTTTATAAAAAAATCACAGAGCTGCGTCCTGCGCTTCCGCGGTCCTTGCAACTGCGGCTGCTTAATGAGGCAAAGGATTTCCTGGAAAAAGAGACGAAAATAACAGTAGAAATAATAGATGCAGAAAAAAGCCAAGATACAAAGGCGAAGCATGCCACCCCGCAGAAGTTTGGGATATTATTGGAGTGAGAACAAAATTTTTGAATCCAAAGCCTCTCTAAATCACAGCTGCAGAGGCGTCGCAAGATGCTCCGCATCTTGCTCCAGCCTACGGCACGCACGGCCCCCGACGCCCGAATCCCCGTAGTCGGGCCCGTAGCACGCGTAGACGAAGAACGGCCCGTCGACGTAGAGGAGGAAGTCCCGCAACACGGGATATAATTTATAATCTGAGTACGGCGCAACGAATCTTGATGCGTCTTGTCCGTAGGCAGCTATCGCATCTTCTTTATTATCAGAAACTTTAAGAGGCCACCCTGTATTCGGATCCCGTGCAGTTGGCCAGCCATTTGGCATATGGTCGACTAGAATATCTTCTCCACCTTCTGCTAT
>CAYJMB010000024.1:3392-10138 GCA_964371455.1 uncultured archaeon
TATAGGAGAATGAAAAATCTGCGGAATTATTACCTTGTCTCCTTGAACCAAAGCCGGAACATATAATTCATTCTCTTGCTGCATTTCGATTATCATACTAAAACTTCTCCAGACTTTCTATCAATTCCTTGTCTTCCTGCTGCTGCTTCTTGATGCGCTCAACCATGCCATCAAAAATGAATTCCATGCGCTGGATTTTGCGGAGCAGGGCTGCATTTTCTTTTCTCATTTCCAACAGGGCTACCCAGAGCTGGGCTGCCTTGATGTCAGGTGCCTGCCTGTAAGCGGCGCGGTGCTTCTGCACTTTCCTGAGAATATCATTTAGTTTGGCCTCATCATCAGGGCCAAGATGCTGTTTCCAGTCTTCTGTTGTTCTGAAGAGCATAGTAAAACTTCTCCTTCAACATTATGCATACCACAAAAATATCTTTGTTACTACTAACAGGAAAATCTTTAAAAAAGGCGCGGTTTTCACATGACGTAATGGCTGCGTAATTGAATTGCAGCCTGTTTTAGATTTAAAAACATTGTTGTTCTTTAGTCTTGAGTGATTTCATGGAAAAAGGGCAATTTGTGCGCGTGAATTTTATAGGCAGGCTTGAGAGCGGGGAAATATTTGACCTGACTGACGAAGAAACAGCAAAGAAAGAGAAGGTCTATGATGAGCGGATAAAATACAAGCCCATGCCTGTAATAGTGGGTGCCGGGTTTTTGATACCGGGACTGGACAAAGCGCTGCATGACATGAAAATAGGCGATAAAAAAGGCATGGAACTGAAACCTGAAGAAGGGTTTGGCCAAAGGGATCCTAAACTCATAAGAGTTGTTCCGAGGAATGTTTTTGAGGGCAAAGTGGACCCGAAACCTGGCATGGTTGTTGACTTTTCAGGCATGAGGGGCAGGATACAGAGCGTTGAGGCAGGCCGCATCCGCGTGGATTTCAACAATCCCCTTGCAGGGAAGATATTGAAATATGAAATAGAAATCACAGAAGAAATAACAGACCCTCTAGAAAAAGTAAAGGGGATACTAGAATTCTTTGGAGCTGACAATGCCGGCGCTGAGATTGCAAACAACGAAGTAAATATAAAATTCCGCTTTCCTGACACGCTTAAGGAAAGAGTGAGTTCCCTTATACTGGAAAACATCGCAGGCATAGAAAATGTCAATTTTATTGATACGTATGCGAAGAAATAGCCATAGCAAAAGACGACTCTACGTCATTAGGATACTGTCAACTATTTCTTGATTATAAATGGCTTATGATAAAATGTACTGTATTTGCAGTATGGGCATAATTTTGGAAGAGTGTCTTTTTTTGTTTCCCAGAGGTGCTCACAATGTGTACAGCGCAAGCGCATTCTTGACGACTCCCTTCATTTTTTAGTTATCTACTACTACTATTCCTCCTCCTATTATTTAAATTTATCTTTTGTGATTGGCATGAATTACGCCAAAAATATGACTAAACTTTAAATACGCCAGAGGCTTATTATAGCCAGAATCGTGATGCGCTGGTGATATTAGATGGGAATCCTGAGCGGTAAAGATGCAGGCACTTCTCCTGCTGATGAAGAACTCAGAAAGATATTGGAATCAAAAAAAGCAGAAATCAAGGTTGTGGGCTGTGGCGGCGCTGGCGGCAACACTATTTCTCGGCTCATGCAGGTCGGCATTGTGGGAGCAGAGGCCATAGCAGTCAATACAGATGCACAGGACCTGCTCTATACAGATGCTGATATCAAAATCCTGATAGGGAAGGAAATTACTGGCGGTCTTGGTGCAGGCGCAGACCCGAAAATCGGAGAAGAATCTGCCAAAGAAAGTAAGAATGATCTCAAGAAAGTTGTAGAAAACGGCGACCTTGTTTTCGTTACATGCGGTCTTGGGGGCGGCACGGGCACGGGCTCTGCACCTATTGTTGCGGACATAGCAAAAAAATCAGGAGCTTTGACTGTAGGCATTGTAACGCTGCCATTCAGCATGGAAGGCAAGCAGCGGATGGACAATGCGCGCGGCGGGCTGGACAGGCTGGAAAAGTCTGTTGATACATTAATAGTAATACCAAATGACAAGCTTCTAGAAATCGTGCCTGATGTCTCACTGGCAACAGCATTTAAGGTGGCAGATGAGATACTTGTCAATGCAGTAAAGGGTATAACGGAACTTGTTACAAGACCGGGTCTCGTGAACCTAGATTTTGCAGATATACGGGCTGTGATGACAAATGGCGGCATAGCTATGATAGGAATGGGTGACAGTGATAGCGAGAACCGTGCTGTAGAGGCTGTGGAACGGGCGTTGAATAATCCGCTACTAGATGTGTCAATAGATGGTGCTAATGGTGCGCTGATAAATGTTTCTGGTGGGGTTGATATCACAATAAGAGAGTGCCAGAAAATTGTGGAAGCAGTCGCAACGCGGCTAAATCCTGATGCAAAAATCATATGGGGCGCCCAGATCGTCAAAGAACTAGGAGATTCCATAAGAACTATGCTGATTGTTACTGGTATAAAATCTTCTCCTTTTGCAAAACCTGTTTCTGTTCAGAAAGAGCGAACGAAAGAAGCTGAAAAGATATTTGGAATAGACTTTATTGAAAGATAAATTCAGGTGATCCTATGTCGATGCAGAGACGTATGTGGCTTTTTTCTACTCCTAAGCAATTTTATAATGCTATGTCTTATGCACTTAGTTGTGGTATGAAAGAAAGCGGTGTGACGTTTGTATTATTGACGCCAGAGCACTACAGATTAATGTAGCCCGGCATCTTAGGCACTCTAAACCGATTGTTATTCGAACCTGAATCACAAATGGCAATTATTATGCTCCCATTAGAGTTTTTGCATCTATTCCATAAACTTAGTTTTTAAGCATTTCCTCTCTAATTAAAAGCTATGAATATCCGCAACACTATTGAGCGCATGAGGCGTGTTTTGCTTGTTGCCAACAAGCCTGACAAGTCGGAATTCAAGCAGTCTGCTAAAATAACAGGCCTGGGGTTTTTGGTAATCGGTATAATAGGGTTTATAATATTTATCATAGTCCAACTTGTAACGCAGGGAGCTGGTTTGTGATGATGTTGACAATAAGAACAACAACAGGCAGGGAGAATGTAGTTATTGAGTCCATAATGGCTAGAGTGAAAAATGAAAATATTAAGCTAAAAGCACTTTTCCATCCTGAGGATCTGAGAGGCTATGTTTTTGCAGAAGGGGAACCGGATGACATTGAGGCAGCTATAAAAGGCATACCACATATCCGCGGCCTGATAACAAGGGAGGTAAAGATGGGTGATATTGAAAGATTTCTTGTGCCCGAAAAAAGTGAGATCAAGCTGGAAGTCGGTGATATTGTAGAAATTATAGGCTCTCCTTTCAAGGGCGAGAAAGCGAAGATCACAAGAGTTGATGAAACAAAAAGTGAGATAATTGTAGAATTTCTGGAAGCTGCAATACCAATACCCGTCACAATATCCATGAATTCTGTCAGGTTGGAGAAGAAAAAGTAAGCGTACTAATAAATAACTGCTTTCAAAGTGCTTGATAATGAATCGAGAGATGAAATTTATTGGTGCAATCGGCGTGTTGTGTGTCAGCATGGGCTGTGCTGGTGGATGAAAATATGGCTAAAGAAATCGTTGATGTTCTGGTGGAAGGTGGAAAGGCCACAGCAGCTCCGCCTATCGGGCCCACGCTTTCGCCATTAAAAGTGAATGTTGGCCAGGTAGTTGCTGAGATAAACGAGAAGACAAAGGGATTTGCAGGGATGCAGATTCCTGTCAAGGTAGTAGTCGATACGGAAACGAAAAAGTTCTCAATAACTGTCGGCAGCCCGCCAGTTTCTGCTATGATAAAAAAAGAAATGAAAGTGCAGAAGCTTGCCTTCCTAAAGGAGGGTAACAAAACATTGCCAGGCGACATAAAATTCGCTTCTGTGGTAGAAATTGCGAAGAACAAGGAAATGCCAGGCGATCTTAAGGCGCGGGTGAAGCAGGTACTAGGAACATGCCTGAGCGGCGGTGTGACTGTAGATGGCAAGAATCCGAAAGAAGTAATATCCGGCATTAATTCTGGTGAGATTAAGGTTGACTAAAACAGGAAGCCTCAGGCTATTTTTCATAGGGCAATTTTGACTGGATTGGAGGATTTTCTGGCAAAGGTTCAAAAGTAAAAGGTGAGAAATCTAACCTTCTCAGCCTTTCGTGCCTCTCCAGCTCCTCTTTTTTTGCGCGCCCGTGATTATTGATATTTTTATTTGCTGCCAGATATTTTTGGGTTGCAATGCGCCGAAGAGCCCTCTGTAGTGGTATCAGATAACTTTTCTGATCTGCACTTATTGCATCCAATTTTGTAGATAAATAAAATTGTGTATATTTAGTGTGCAATTGATGTATTTCTGTTCTTGGTGCCTTATATCTTGAGATGAGTTCTGAGTTATTGTATTTTTCTATTATTACATTTTGTTTATCCTCATCTACATGAATTACAATTAATGGATCCCATATCCTGTACTTCATTCTCCACATCAAAACAAAATATGGCAAGTTGCCAGGATGCTGTGGACTCTGATCCCAATAAACTTTGCCTGGTTTTTGGCCAGAATAAGGGACAACAATTGTTCCGCAAGGTACTTTTATTGTCAATAAACCCTCTCTTACTTAGCTGCGAACTGACTTAAGCTTTTCTAAAGAGAACCTTTTAATACTTTCTCGTAAAATCAGACAAATCCCATTGCCAGCTGGCGAAACTACAATGCCTTCTCGTTGTAGGAGGGAGCTTATGGAAGCACAAGAATTTCAGAATATAGAAGATGCTATAAAACATCTCAGGACATTTCCCAAACGCAGATTTAATCAATCATTAGACATGAATGTAACGCTGAAAAGTATAGACCTCAAAAGACCTGAGAATAAATTTTCCAAGGAAGTCGTGATGCCTCACGGGCTTGGAAAAGAGGTAGAAGTTTGTGTTATTTCAGAGGCTGCGGGCATGGGAAAAGGGGAAATTGATGAACTGGAAAGGGACAAGCAGAAGATGAAGAGATTTGTAAAAAAATATGATTTCTATCTATGCGAAGCCGCACTTATGCCTCTTGTAGGTAAAGTGCTGGGCAGACACTTGGCGCCAAAAGGCAAGATGCCAAAGCTCTTGCAGCCTGGAAGAGACCCTTCAGCTCTTATAGATGAAGCAAAGAGATCTGTACGCATCCGTGTGAGGGACTCGCCGAGCATACAAATAATGATAGGGACCGAGGCAATGACAGACCAGCAACTGAAAGATAATGCAGAGCGGGTCATTGAAGAAACCAAAAAAGCGCTGCCAGGGAAGGCGCAGATAAAAAATGTTTATTTGAAATTCACTATGACAAGACATGTGAAACTGAAGGTGTGAGTATGTTAAAAACAGAAAAGCCGCTTCAAGTGCAGAAGATCAAAGAGCTTGCAGAAGGCCATAAAGTTGTTGGCATACTCAATATGCACAAGCTTCCTGCGAAACAGCTGCAGCAGATGCGGGAGAGCCTGAGAGGCAGAGCTGTCATAAAAATGTCAAAGAAGTCCTTAATCAAAAGGGCTATTGAAGAAAAACAGTTACAGGAGAGCCTTGAAGGCAGAAGCGTAGAACCCGCACTTCTCTTTAGCAATGAAAACCCATTCCGCTTATATAAAATATTAAAAGAAAGCAGGACACCTGCTGCAGCAAAGCCGGGCGATGTTGTCACAAAGGACATTGTTATCCCTGCAGGGCCCACTTCATTGCCTCCAGGCCCTGCTATATCCACGCTGCAGAAAGTAGGATTAAAGGCGAGTGTGCAAGGCGGCAAGATTGCTGTTGTGCAGGATAAAGTTGTTTGCAAATCTGGCGAAATTGTCAGCGAAGATCTGGCATCTGTGCTTAATATCCTGAAGATAGAACCCATGGAAATTGGTCTTGATCTTATAACTGCATATGAGGATGGCGTGCTTTATGGAAAAGACGTGCTTGATGTTGATCAGGCGGCATACATAAGCAGCCTGCAAGTTGCTGTCCACTACGCTGTTAACCTCTCGCTGAATACAGGGTACATTACAAAATTTACTGCAGCCCTGGCCCTGCAAAAGGCATTCCTGGAGGCAAGATCATTGTCTGTGGAATCTAGTGTCATGGAAAAAGATTTCATAGATGATATCTTAGCAAAAGCAGTAAGGCAGGCAAAGGCATTGGAGAACATTACTGATGCTGGAAATAATCAATAAAGGAGGTAACAATATGAACTACATATATTCCGCACTCCTCCTCCACTCGGCAAGCAAGGAAATAAATGAAGAGAACGTGAAGAAGATCGTCTCAGCTGTTGAGCAGCCGGATGAATCAAAAGTCAAAGCGCTGGTTGCTGCCTTAGAAGGCGTCAACATAGAAGAAGTTATCAGCAAGGCTGCTATGCCTGTAGCCACGGCAGCCGTGGCAGCAGCGCCGGCAGCAGAGAAGAAAGAAGAGAAGCCGAGTGAAGAGGAAAACGAACGCAAAGCCGAGGAGGCTGCTGAAGGTTTGTCAAGTTTATTTGGTTAAAATTTTTCTTTTTTGTAAGTCTAGAAGAGTGGAAAGATCAGTAGTATTACTTAGATCTTGAAGCTCTGATATTTTTCTCTTAATGTTTTTATCATATCTTTTGCTTTAGATGTTAAGTTATACTCGTAAGGAGTTTTATTTCCATACCTCGTGATGTAACCGCTTCTAATCATATTACATAACCATTTTCTATTATTT
>CAYJMB010000025.1:0-3299 GCA_964371455.1 uncultured archaeon
ACAAGCCCTACAGAAAGAATCTCTTTGCGTGCAGGCTTAAAAGGCTTGAAAATAAAGTCTCTAAATGAAAGAATTGAAAGTGGCTATAGAAGCTGCAAAAGAGTCTGGTAAGATTCTTGGTAGTTATTTCAGAACAAATCTTAAGGTTCACACGAAAGCTGATCAAAGCCCTGTTACTAAAGCAGATAAAGAATCTGAAAAGAAAATTGTTTCTATAATAAGAGAGCATTTTCAAGATCATAATATTCTCGGAGAAGAATTTTCCTATAAGAAAACCAACTCAGAATTCAAGTGGATAATTGACCCGCTTGATATGACAAAAAACTTTATCCGAGGTGTGCCGTTCTTTTCCAATTTCATAGCACTGGAAAGAAAAGGAAAAATAATAGCGGGCGTCATATCCATGCCTGCCATGAATATTTTAGCTTACGCTAGCTATGGCAAGGGGTCTTTTGTAAATAACAAAAAAGTCAAAGTTTCAAAGATAAAGGATATTTCGGAAGCTTTCATGGTTTTTGGCGATATAGATGCCAGAGGTTTGGCACCCTATGAAAAGCAATTCTTTGATTTGATTAACAAATGTAAGTTCAGTAGAGGTTATGGAGATGCGCTAGGATACATTTTGCTTGCTCAAGGTTATGTTGACGTAGCTTTTGACAGACCAAAACCATGGGATATAGCTCCAGGAAAAATAATTGTGGAAGAAGCAGGAGGGAAAGTTACTGATTTTGCAGGAAATGACACAATATACTCAGGAAACAGCATAGCCACTAATGGGATGTTACATGACATCATTCTGGAAGTACTGAAAAAATGAAATCCCCCTTATAACCCACGAATGAATTCGTGGGTTTCTTGAGGATGTCTTTTCGAATTCTTATTTCAACTTCAGCTCCTCAACATCAAAAAGCCTCTGCAGGAATTTGTTGATTATCCTTATGTTCTTGCCATTCTTGCCTATGACGCGCGCTCTGTCAGCAGGCCTGACCTTTACAAAAATCAGTTTATCATTTACTGTTATTTCCCGCGCTTCAGGAATTATGTTTTTTATGAATGTTTCCATGTTCTCCGAATATTCCAGAACCTTGATGATTTTCTTGAAGACATTTTCTGCATGCTTGATCTTCATGCCGCCTTTTCCTACTGCAAGACCATATTGTCCTTCAGCCACGACAAAATAAATCTCATCGTTCTCGCTTATGCTGTCTATCACTGTTGTGCCAGTAAGATTTTGGAAAAGGTTTATCGCCTCAATGGAATTCTGGTCTAGAACTACTTTCATTCAGATGTGCCTCTTGTTTTCTTGTGATTATTTATTTTGCTCGGATTTATAGGTAATTGTTGGATCTATCTTTGGCTGTTAACTTTAGCATTGCGGAAATAACTGCAACAGAAAAATGACGTTCAAGATAATCTCCGCAAAAATAAGAAAAATATTTAATCATGCGTTATTCTCCATACCCCACCATAGCAACAGCAAACGGCTTTCCAAGCTTTGTTCCAAGCTCGCGCTGGTTTCCATCAAATTTTTCTATTTTTACCTTTCCCATGCGCTGAATCAAGAAATCAGGGCAGTTGTCAGCAACTATTACTTTTTTTACTTTTCCTGTCTGGATTGCAGCAGCTATCTCCCTTGTTCCTATGATCCCTTTCTTCTCGGGAAGTTTTGCAACAGTTTCCATACACAAGACACCTGTCCGTCTGACGCAGGAGATTTCATAAATTCAAAGTTCATATATTTATGAAATCGGCTATTATTTCTAAAATATCACTTCTTCTTCATCAGCTTCATTTTGCAAATGTTAGTTTGCGAAAGAAGCTTATGCTTACTTTTTCTTCTGCATAAGCTTCATCTTCTCCGCGTCCACTGTGAGCTTCACCATGCCAGTGCCTATAGGAGGCAGCTGGCCCACAAGTATGTTTTCTATTATTCCTTCCAGTGTGTCTGTTTCGCCGTAGAATGAGGCGTTAATAAGATGCTTCTTGGTTTCCTCAAAATTCGCCCTTGCAAGCACGCTTGCCTTTTTTCCTGAAACACCGTAACGGCCAATGTCTTTTATCGTGCCGTCAAATGTCATCATGTCAGCAAGCAGCATGAGGTGCCGGATGTCCACATCTAACCCTTGCTCATCCAGCGTGTCCTTTGCCTCTTGGAGAATGACATTGCGCGCAGCTTCAATGCCCAGAACTTCGTATACCTGATGAATGTCGTTGGTTTTTGTTCTTGCTACATCCACAAAATCCAGCTTCAGTATCTTTTTCAGGTTTGTGCCTGTTGTTTGTATAACCCAATCTTCACCCTCTTTAATTACGACAACGTTCTCTATACCTTTCACGCCTGCCACGTGCAGCTTCAGAAGTTTGTTCTTCAGTTTCCGCAGGCTTTTCACGTCATCTGCCTTGGGCTTTATCACAACTTTTCTTCCATGGAATTTTACTTCAGCGTCCTTTGCGCTTTTTTCTATGGATTTTTTCACTTCATCCTTGTAATCATCTTTTTCCAGTTCAATCTCAATGCCCATATTTACAAGGTCTATAGAATCAAAGATTATTATATCAGAAATTTTTGATTCTTTTATCTGGACAGCAACTTCCTTTGCCTTGTTTTTGTCGTTATACTGCTCTTTCAAATAAATGATCATGTTTTTCTCAAATGTCTTGCGGGCGTCAAATATCTCGATGAGCCTCGGCAGCCCTTGTGTGACTTTTGACAATCTGTCGCTCTGTGATGCAAGTGTGTAGGAGCGCATTGTCATCTGCGTCGCTGGTTCAGATATGCTCTGCGCAGCAATCACGCCGATCGCTTCGCCGGGTTCGTACTTGTATTTTTCCAGGCGTTGTTTGAGTTTCTCGAGCTTCTCCTCTTTCTGCTTGCCCTCAATGCCCTCTCTTTTGCAATACTTCTCAAATTCTTCCAGGATTTTTTTCGGGATTTCCATAGTTATCACAACGGTTTCATTCTCCCAGCCATCTTTGGAATTCTGCGATGTCCGAATCTGACAGCATGGACGGGCTTGTTGTAGACTTCGCCGCAACGCTCTTCATGAAATCCAGTTTTTTACTTCTTCCCTGTTCTGGTATATCCGCAGGCTTATAGGTTGGCGGCGAGCTGCGCACATCTTCCTTGGCAACGCCGAATGCGGCTAGGTGACCGAGTATATCTTCCGCAAGTGCGTAGTCCATGCTCAATTGTTTTGAAACATATCCGGCAGTGTGCGGTTCTGCCGTCAGCCGGTTATAGACATTGTCTATTTCTTCTGTTGTCGGTCTTCTTTTAGGAATTTCCATGATTATTCACC
>CAYJMB010000025.1:3399-9535 GCA_964371455.1 uncultured archaeon
CCTATCATCCTCTCTATGTCCACTTGGCCTGCATCGCTCTTCGCGGGGTCAACGCCGTCCTCGCCTGCAACAAACTGGATAATATGATTTTTGCTGTCCCTGACAGTGCCGTCGTATTCCACTCTGAGGTCTTGCAGAGCATTGACGAGGCGGCGCTCCATGTAGCCTGACTGCCTTGTGTGCAGGGATTTGTCCATCAGGTTCTCCCTGGAGTTCATGGCGTCAAAGAAAAATTCATAAGGGTCAAGCCCCTTCTTGTAGCCATGGCTCACAAAGCCGCGCGCCTTCAGCCCAAGGTCGCCCAGTGCAAAGTGCGAGAGCGTCCTGCCCAGATATCCCCTGTGTATTCTTTCCCCTTCCAGAGCCTCCTGCCCCACAAAAGCGCACATCTGCGTGAGGTTGACAAAGCTTCCGCGCGCGCCG
The DNA here is from genome assembly GCA_964371455.1 of uncultured archaeon. GTDB lineage: Archaea > Aenigmatarchaeota > Aenigmatarchaeia > GW2011-AR5 > GW2011-AR5 > JACQNX01. The sequence continues at coordinate 3,823 of CAYJMB010000025.1, forward strand.
GTTCGTGCCATTGTAACCGCGGCATTCATAGGAAGGTCGGACCTGACAACTTCGCTTGCAGTGTTGGAAGCCATGCCGCCCAGTTGCAGTATGCGGTTTTCCAGGGTCATTTCTGGTGTAAGCCCAACCATCGGAGTCAGCCTCCCTGCATTGTAGTCTTTCAAGAGCCTCTCGACACTCGCTTCGTATTCTTCAATAATAGCATCAATCTTTTTCCTGGCGCGGTCGCTGATGTCCATGTCGCTTAGCGAAATGCTGAACCCCCGCTTTGTTGCAGTTTCCAGCGCAAGCCTCGTTGCCTTGTCTATGAACTGCTGCGCAGTGTCTGCATCATATTTTCTTTCAATAATATCAATAAGCTTGCCTTTTTTCTCTCCTATTGCATTGTCGTCTATCACGCCTTTTTTCAATACGCCATTCTTTATCACAACCCACGAGTCGTGTGTGCACTCTTCAGGCTCGCATTTGCAGTCTGCAGAGGATGCCTTGAATGTTATGTTCAGGTCCTTTGGCAGCAGCAGGCTGAATAACTCCTTGCCTGTATACTCATCTTTTATCTCAAAATCCTCAATGCCTATTGCAAAGAGCAGCGCTGCCGCTTCTTTGCGCGAAAACTTCGCCTCTTTTCGCGTGAGCAGATACGTCCCTGTTATGTAATCATGCTTGCACGCAATCACAGGCTTTCCATAGCGCGGCGATCGGATATGATGCTTGACAGCCATGAGCATCTCAGCTTCTGTCTGTGCTTCTTCTGTCTGCGGCACATGCAGGTTCATCTCATCTCCGTCAAAATCTGCATTGTATGGGATTGTCACAGCAAGGTTGATTCTCAGCGTCCTGTAAGGCATGATCTTTGCCCTGTGCGCAAGCATGGACATCCTGTGCAGGGAAGGCTGCCTGTTCATGAGCGTTATGTCATTATCCATGAGATGTCTCTCAACAATATAGCCAACATCAATCTCCTCAGCAATGTCCTTCTTGTTATCGTCTGTGATTTTCTTCCTCACGCCATCGCCTCTCACAACATAGTTGGCACCAGGATGGACGTTCGAGCCATTTAGTATGGTCTTCTTCAGCTCCTCTTTGTTGTTCTTGTTCACTTTTACAGGCACTGTGAGCTCTTTCGCGATCTCTTCCGGCACGCCAACCTCTGCAATGGAAATGTAAGGATCAGGCGATATCACAGTGCGCGCAGAAAAGTTCACCCTCTTTCCAGAGAGATTGCCGCGGAAGCGCCCCTCTTTCTTGCCCAGCCGCTGCATGAGCGTTTTCAGCGCCCTGCCTGAGCGGTGCCTCGCCGGAGGCAGCGTAGATATCTCGTTGCTGATCAGGGTGGAAACATGGTATTGGAGAAGCTCCCAGATGTCTGCGATTATGAAATCCGGCGCACCTATTTCCAGGTTCTTCTTCAGCCGTTCGTTGATGCGCACAACATCCACGAGCTTGTGCGTAAGGTCATCCTCGCTGCGCTCGCCTGTCTCCAGCGTGATGCTCGGCCGCACAGTCACAGGCGGTATCGGCAGTATCGTCAGCACAAACCACTCAGGTCTCCCGCCTTTTATCTTCATGAGCGCAGCATCCTCGTCGCTGATTTTTTCAAGCCTTTGCCGCACTTCTTCTGATGTCAGTTCCAGACGGCCTTCCCTGAAAGAAGTTGGTTTCTGGAATTCTAGCTCCTTCTGCTTCTCACCGCAGTGCGGGCAGGTCATCTTCCTTTTCTTGTAGAGCTCATTCACAGGCTTCTTCATTTTTGCGAGATCGTTCTCTGTTACAAGCGGGCGTGAGCATTTCCTGCAGATTCCCTTGAGTATCATATAAATTTTCTTTCCATAAAGAGGATGCACCACAGGCTTGATAAGTTCCAGATAGCCAAAGTGTCCCAGGCACTGCCCTATCGTGCCGCCGCATGTCCTGCACCGCAGCCCGGGGTCTACAACGCCGAGGTGCAGGTCAGTGAGCCCTGCATCTATAGGATATCCGTCAGGGTCGTAGAGCTCAGCATGCTCTATCTTTATCGCCGACATCTCCTTGATCATCTTCGGCGACAGGAAGCCGAACTCAATTTTCTTCAGCTTTGCCATATACATCCCTTTCTTGTTATTTTAATCGTTTCATTCACTCCTGCATTGTATATTTCTTGATTTCTTCGATTCATACAGTCATTCCTCCACAACCATCCTCGGGTACATGCCCATGCATTTGAGCTCGTCCAGCATGAGTTTGAATGCGTACGCCATTTCAACATCAATGATTTTTCCTTTCTTGCACACAGGGCAGTACTTCTTGCCTTTCACGTAATCTTCCACAGCAACAAGGCCGCACTTCTCGCAGACAGGGATTTTGTGCTTGTCTGAGCTGAACCGCTCTTTCAGGAGCAGGGCAGCGCCATGCGCAATGAGGCAGTCCTTCTCCATCTCTCCCAGCCGCAGCCCGCCCTGCTTCGCACGCCCTGCTGTGGGCTGTTTTGTCAGCAATGTCACAGGACCGCGCGCCCTTGCCTGCAACTTGTTAGCAACCATGTGATGCAGCTTCTGGTAGTAGCAAGGGCCCAAAAGTATTGTCCCTTCCAGCCTCTCGCCTGTTATGCCATCGTACATAGCTTCTTTGCCGTCGTCCCTGAACCCTGCCTTGACCAGTGCTTGTCTCAACTCCTCTTCATTCACATTGTTGAATGCAGACGCATCAATGCGCATGCCGGAGACAGCAGAAACCTTTGCTGCCAGCACTTCCAGTAGTTGGCCAATCGTCATCCTGCTCGGGATGCCGTGCGGGTTTATTATGATGTCCGGCACAATGCCTTTTTCTGTGAAAGGCATGTCCTCTTCCTGTACAATTAACGAGCACACGCCTTTCTGCCCATGCCGCGATGTGAATTTGTCTCCCAGCTCAGGCTGCCTCTCGCTGCGCACATTTATTTTTACGAGCTTGTTGCCTGCTATGGTCTCTGTGACGAAGACATTATCAACAATGCCCTCTTCACCATGCCTTATGGTCTCGCTTGTTTCTCTGCGGTTCTCTGTCTCAACCATGAACGATTCCACTGGCCCAAAGAACCGCAGCGGCGAGACTTTTCCAATTAGCACATCGCCAGAATTCACTTCAATCTCCCTGTTCACGACGCCATCTTCTGCCAGATTCGCGTAAGCCTCTTCTGTCCTGTAGCCGTTGATGCTCTTGTCCGGGATGCAGATCTCGTCCTTTTCTATGCCCCAGTAGTTCTTTTCCTCTGTTGCATAGCACCGGAAAAAGAAAGATCTCCCGAAACCGCGCTCTATGGACGCCTTGTTGAAGATGATCCCGTCCTCCATGTTGTAGCCGCGGTAGCTCATTATTGCGATGACGATGTTCTGCCCCTGCGCATGCTCTGCCATGCCTATCTCTTCTCCCACAACTGTGTTCACCAGAGGCACTTGTGGATAGATGAGCACATCAGCCTTTGTGTCTGTCCGAAGAAGATAGTTCGTTGCAAAGAGCCCCAGTGCCTGCCCGGACATCTTTGCGCCGAAGTTGACCCTGTCCCCTCTGTTGAATGTCGGGAAAGGCACAAGCGCTGCAGACAGCCCGAGAATAACAGAAGGGTCTATTTCCAGGTGCGTGCTCCCTTTGCCAAGATCATCTTTAGTCAGCGCAACCAGTGTCTCGTTTTCCTCTTCAGCATCCAGGTATTCTATCACGCCCTCTTTTATGAGATCCTGCCATGTCGCCTCCCCGCTTTCCAGATTGTCTAAGTGTCTCTCTGTAAGCTTCGATTTCCCGTTTTCTGCAATAATAAGCGGCCTCAGGAGGCGGCCTGCATCAGTATTGACGTGGACCTCGTCAAAGTTCCTGATGTACGCTATCCCTATGCCCGGCGATAGCCCGCCGCTCCTGCGCTTAGTGCGGAGCTTTTCTGCAAATCTCTCCGGCTCATCTGTGCGTCCTGCAATAGTGCCGTCCACGAAGATGATGTTCTTGCTGCCCTGCTCCTTTGCCGCAAGATCAATAAGCATGTCTTTTTCCTTCTTGCTCGCTGTCTCTGATATGACTGCGGACACAGCCAGGTATTTCCTGAGCCCTATGTTTATGCCCTCTGGCGTTTCCTCGCAGCATAGCCTGCCCCAGTGCGTTGCATGCAGGGCACGCGCCTCAAAATGCTCCTGCGATGCAGAGAGCGGAGAAATAACATTTCTTAAATGCGCTATGGTTCTTACATAGTTTGTCCTTTCCAGGCGCTGGCACACGCCGGTGCGTCCGCCTATCCATTGCCCTGTTGCCATGTGAGATATGATCCTCTTTGTCAGATAATCGCTTTCAACTATAGACTTGATGGAAGGCATCTTCCCTCTCTTGACTAATTTCTGGTACGAATATACAATCCTGGAGACAAGTCCGTACTTCCCTAATAAAATTGACCTGAAAAGAATTTCCATGAAGTCCCCGACCTGTTTGAGCCTCTTGTTTTCATAGTGATCAATGTCCTGTTCTTTCAGGTTCTTCAGCCCGAGTTTCAGCAGCTTCCTCATAACCTTTGAGAGGTAAACAGCCTTCTGCATCCTGTCCTTCTTAGTCTGTCCCAGATGCGGGAGCAGGTATTTGTCCAGGATGTCATTTACCCTCTTGTCTCTGTACTCCTTCTGGGGAATGCGCAGTTTCTTGCCCATGTACTCCTTCGCATCTTCCGGGCTCTTCACGTCAAATTCGTACAGGTTGAAATAAATCTCCTGCATCTCATCCTTGTTGTCTGTTATAGCTTCTATGATGTCCTTGTCCCGCTCCATGCCCAGTGCCCTGAGCAAGACGACAATAGGCAGCTTCTTCAGGTTGGCAAACGAAATTGTTATTATGCCGCCTTTTCTCTCCAGCGAATGCCTCTGGACAAATCCCGCTGCTTCCGAGTTTATGCGCGCAGTTTCCATCTCTCCTTTCTTTTCAATAATTGGCCTGTTTGCCAGCACTTCTTCCACCATCACGATGACACGTTCTGTGCCGTTGATAATAAAATATCCGCCAGGGTCATCCTGGTCCTCCCCTGCCTCTACGAGATGCTCCCGCGTCATGCCATTGAGGGTGCAGAGCTTGGACTTCAGCATGATGGGCAGGTCGCCAAGCTTCACTTCCTGCGGCTCCTGCTCCACGCCGTTTATTACCGGTATCATCTCCACGAAGATAGGCGACGCGTATGTCAGGTCCCGGATGCGGGCCTCGCTGGGCGTCATGTTCCTCACAGCGCCGTCTGCTTCCTTGGTCTGCGGCTGCGGAACCCTTACTTTGCCAAGCCTGATCTTGAACTCTGCAAGCTCCGGAGTCTCCAGCTGGATTTCGCCTATCTCGTCAATAATTTTCTGTATGCGGAAGTCCAGGAACTCGTTGAAAGAATTAATCTGATGATTGACAAATCCCACAGAATTTTTGTACGCTCTCAGAAGTGTTTGAGACTCTCTCACGCAACCACCATCTAGGCATTCATGACACAAACGTATACGATTATTTCAATTTAGTCAGCATCAACAGCAAAAGATTACAAATAATTATTACAATAATTTTGTCGCCAGCTATCCATTTCCACGCGATACCGCTCCCTAACAGGCATGATCACTACATTTTAATTCCAACTAAAGCTGCAGCTACCTTTTGCAATCTGCATCCTAAATGGGAGAAATTCGCGTAACATGAATATACTACATCTTCTCACCAAAATTATAAATAGGTTACTGTCAGGCGAAAGGCAGGGAAA
>CAYJMB010000026.1:0-9038 GCA_964371455.1 uncultured archaeon
CACAAAACCAGCTTGAACAACTGCTTACGCAATTGCAGGTGCAGAACCAGCAGCTGCAGACAATAGCCATGCAGAGGCAGGCCATGGCTATACAGAGCAAGGAGATTGAGGCTGCCCTGGAGAGCATAGAAAAGAGCCAGGATGATATTTACAAATCTGTCGGTCCTATCCTAGTAAAGACGAACAAGGAAGATATTAAAAAAGAGCTCACTGAGGAGAAGGAAGAGATAGAGCTAAAGCTCACTGCCCTTGAGAGGCAGGAAAAGAGAATCAAGGAGAAGGTGAAGGAGATGCAGGAAAAGTTCCAGGAACTTATGCCACAGCAGGGAGCTGGACAAGGTGGCTAGCATGCTTACACGGGTGAATATCATGAATCTGGATTCTATTAACAAGCTCTTGGATGAACTCATTGATGACAGGACTGTGCCGAGGAACATAAGGAACCTGATACAGCAGGCCAAGACAGATCTCAACAATGAAAAAAACGACTGGGCTGTCAGGATAAACGCAGCTGTCTCTGTACTGGACGAGGTCTCGAGTGACCCTAACATCCCCACTTACTCAAGGACGCAGATATGGAACACTGTCTCCTTGCTTGAGGTCTTGAATGAGGAAATAAAGAGGCAGTGACTATCTAAGATAGTCATTTATTTTATTTTTCTCGAAAGACATTACGAAATGTACACAATTCAAGCATACTAAGCGCGATTAGGCCGCTTTAAGAACTTTCTCTTTATCTGATAATTATGACAGGGGTCTAATGTTTGAGCTTGACCTAGAAAAGTACGAGAAACTTTCTGATGATGCAATTATTGATTTTTTTCAAACATCAATCAGAAACGCTAGCAGTACTCAGAAATATAGAGGTTTTGGCACGAAGGTATAGAAATAAAAATGATCTTCGATTTATCGACCTTCTTAGAGAAATTGACGATAAATATCTGGTGGAATGCAGACTACCTTCTGATGCAGAACTTGTTCCTCGTGTAGAATAATTAAGTTCTCAAATTTCATTTACCTCTTCACATTCCTCGCCAAGCTCAGCAGCAGACAAGAAACCAGATAAGTCGCTATTATTCCCACAATTATGCTGAGATAATAAAACTGGTAGATGAACTTTTCAGGGCTCAGAAGATAAGCAACAAAGCTGCCTGGCGCTGACGATGGGCAAGGCGTAGTGATGCATCGTATGCCTGTGTCATATTCTAGGACAGGGACAAAAACAACAAACAGAATGAGAAAAAGCACGATCTTTGCAGGCGTCGGTGACAACAGGCATTTCAGCTCTTTAGTTTTCATTATTAATAATTATTTCTATGACATATAAGCATACCGAGGTGTTTATCTGATGCAACTGTCAGGAAAGGTCGCTGTTATAACAGGCGCATCGCGCGGGATAGGAAAAGCGACAGCTATTGGACTGGCACAACAAGGCTGTACTGTCGTCATTTGCGGCAAAAATAAAAACAATCTTCTCGCTGCAGAAAAAGAACTTAAGCGGGCAGGTGCCGGTGTTCATTCATATGTTTGCGATGTTTCAAATATTCAGTACATCAAAAAATTTGCTTCTGCAATAAAACAAAAATTCAACAAAATAGACATCCTCGTGAACAATGCAGGCGTTGCTTACTACAAAATGCTGGCTGACAATAGCGAAGGAGAGATAGACGACACAATAGACGTCAACATCCGTGGCATTATCCTTATGACAAAGCACGTGCTGCCAATTATCAACAAAAATGGCATCGTGATCAATATCTCTTCAGGCGCGGGGAAGACAGGCTACCCTGGGCTTGCTGTCTACTGCGCATCAAAATTCGCTGTGCTCGGGTTCACAGAATCGCTGGCAGGCGAGCTTAGAGGGATTAAAGTTGTTGCTGTCTGCCCTGGTGGAGTAGACACAGACATGTACATGAGCATGTCCTCCCGGCATCCATCGCTAAAGCCAGAGCATATTGCATCCAAAATAGTGGAGATATGCACAGAACCCCACAAATTCCAGTCCGGTCAGGCTGTTGAGGTTTATCATGTCAGCGATGCGCTGAATCATCTCAGGATGAAGTATTTTGGGAAGGGGTAGGTTGATATCTAGTGTTTCTTCTCTAATCCACTTCTCAACTTCTGCGATTTTTTGACAACCTCCGCCAAAACCTCAAAATCTATAAATAGAGCAGAAGCGTTATAATATCAGGTGATAAGTATGGGGATCATGGACAAGTTCAGGGGCGGGGATGAGGAATACCTGCAACTGGAGCACGCGCAAGAGGACACAGGGCCGAAGCTGAGGCTTGTTGAAGTGGAAAAGATGGAAAGCTATGCTGATTCTGACAGGATACAGAAGAAAGCGCGGGAAGGCGGCATCATGCTTGTCAAGATAAAAGATCTGAAGAACAAGGACGTCTCAGAGCTCAAGCGCGCTGTTGAGCGCGTGAAGAAGACCTGTCTTGCCATAGACGGCGACATAGCGGGAGTAGGCGAGGACTGGCTCGTGGTCTGCGGGGCTGGCGTGAAAGTGCAGAGGGAACAGGAGAATTAATTTTGGCGTTAAATTCAATTGTGTTGTTTTTCCTGTTTCTATGGTGAATGTCGTGGGATTGACTAGTCCGCTGTCTTGTTCTGTAGAAAGCGTGTAAGTTCCTGGATCCAATTCTATCCTGTAATATCCATTAGCATCGCCGTAAAATTCCTTGATTCTGTCAGACCCGAAATGTACCGCGCTTCTAGAAACAACCAGCTTGTAGGCTTTGTATGTTTCTGCTGTAGGGAGACATTCTGGCTGAGGAGGATTTGTTTCCACAGGACAGAGAGGGCCAATAGTAATTTTTCCTTCCAGAAAGCCTTTTGTGCCTGGACTTTGCTGCTGAATGATAATGACCATTAAGATTGCTGCAATGATGACAGGCAGTAAAATGAAATTTCTATTCATAAGAACTCATACTTCCATCTTCTTAAAATATTCTTCCCGCAGTACGGCTGAGAGGGCTCGCTCTTTCTTCACAAAAGCAAAGAATTTTTTATCTTCCAGGAGCTTTGCCTTTTTCATGACTTGCGCTATGTACTTAGGAATGCCAAATGACTGCATCTCGTCTTCCTTCATTTTCAGCAGAGCAGCCAGCAAGTCAGCAGCAGAGGTGAATTCGCGGGTCTTGTCTGCTATCCAGCGATTATCTTCAATATAAGGGCCAAAGCCTTTTGGCGGCGTAAGCTTTCCATATTTGTTGAGAAACTCCTGGCTGTGGCGGTGGGAAAAAATAGGAGGTCCTACCATTTTCTTGATCTCTGGGAGGCTCCAGTTCTCAAGCTCAAAAACAAGCACGCAAGACTTGCCCACAAACTCGCAGCCCCGCAGCGTGAGAAATTCATTGTATTTGAGATGCGACTCTATGCGGTGCATGGCTTTTCTCAGCTGGGGGTAAAGAACGTCGTCAATGACATCGGGCTTGGGCATGACAATGGCAAAGAATTTTGTTTCTCTTTTTTGCATTGCCCCGATCTCTCTGCTGGCTAATGGGGGTTTTGGCTTAGGAAAGAAGAATTCTTGTGAGAGCTTTGTGTGAAAACGCTTTGCTGCTGCCATAAATTTCAGGAGATTCTGGGCGCTCACAATGGCTGCAGCGTTCCTGCTAGGGTCTATGGGGTCTATGACTATCAGCGGCTGGTCCCTGAATTTATCTTTGTGATACTGCTCTCTCTGGGCTTCAATATCTACCATGACAGGTATTTCCCATTTTGCAGCAGCACTGATGACGTTTTCAAAACTATTGTACCGCATGACAAGGAGCTCGCATATGTAGCCAGAGAAGCCCAGATTCTTTGCATCGCTGCCGTAGATGCCAATGCCTTTGCAAAACTGTTTCAAGAGACGTACCTGGTCCTGCATCGCTGGCGTGATATTTTCCAGCACATATTCCAGATGCAGAGGAGACCTGTCCACAGCAGAGATGATCTTCTCGCCTTTTGCTATCCTGTAGCAGGGCACAACATCCACATCATAGCCCCGGATTACTGCATGTGTGTAGGGATGTTCTGCGTACTTGATTCTCCATCTGCCTTTCATCTCTTTTGTAATACGCTGACCGAATTCCAGACCTTTTGATTCTAGTTCTTCTCTTGGTACAGAAGGGGGAAACATCATGAAGAGGTCTATGTCATGATCTCCAGCTAGCCATGTCTGCTTGCCTATGGAGCCCACAATGACGCAGTCACAGCCGGACACGGTCTTTGCCACGCGAATTAAGTCTGAGACAAATTTCTTCACACGCTCCTCTTCTCTTTTGCTGGGCTTGATTTTTGCAAGGATTTTGTCCTGCATAATGTGCATTTGTCTTTATGTATATTTTAAGGTTCAGCCAAGAGCAGAAAAGTAGAAGCGTGATAACCCCGCCTGGCAACACTTAAATGTTTTCTTCCTGATTATTGGTTATGGATTATGTTATACACTCATGGGTCAATCCAGGGACAATAGAAAAACGCGCATACCAGGAAAGTATTTTGGAAACAGCGAAGCGCGGCAACACACTCTGCGTGCTGCCTACTGGCTCGGGGAAGACACCAATAGCTGCTTTATTAGCTGCGCACAGACTGGAAAAAGACATGAACAAAAAAATACTCTTTCTTGCCCCGACAAAGCCTCTGGTGGAGCAGCACAGGGCAAGCTTTGCAAAGATGCTGAAGATAGGAGAGGATGAACTGAAGACTGTCACAGGCAGCAACAAGCCAGAAGAACGACAAGAGCTTTATGAAAAGGCTGACATCATCTTCTCAACACCACAGACTGTAAGGAACGACATAAAGAACGGGCTGCTCTCGCTGAGAAATTTCTCGCTATGCATATTCGACGAGGCGCACAGGTGCGTGGGAAATTATGCCTACACGTATATCGCAAAACGCTACATAGAACAGGCTTTAGATCCGCTTATCCTTGCGCTCACTGCATCTCCCGGAAGCTATCGGGAGAAAATAAATGATGTGAAGAGCAGGCTTTTCATAGATCTTGTAGAGATCAGGACGCGAGAAGATCAGGACGTCAGACCTTACGTACAAAAACTCGAACAAGATTACATAGAAATTGAGCTGCCAAAGCCTATAAGATCTGTCATAGATTATCTGAGCGCAGTAAAAAACGACAGAATCAGGAAGCTGATGTCATGGAGAATAATTAATTACGACAAGACCAGCAAAACGCAAATTCTCAAGCTGCAGCAGGATCTTGCCAGGAAGAAAACAGGGCTCAACATGGCAGCTGTCTCGGTTCTGGCGGAAGTGCTGAAAGTGGACCACGCACTCATTCTTGCAGAAACCCAGTGCCTTGCTTCGTTGCAGAGCTATTTCTACAAACTCAGAGATGATAAAACCCGGGCTGTAGCCAGACTTATGAAGGATAAAAATTTTCTTGATGCCATCCGCCACACAAATGAGATAATAACAGAAGGCAAAGAGCACCCCAAAATGGAGAAGTTGAAAGAGCTGGTTGCAGAGCAGCTGAAGAAAGACAAGTTTTCCAGGATAATTGTTTTTGCCCAATTCAGGGACACGATTTCTGAAATTTACAGACAACTCCAAAATATATACCACGCAGCCCCTGTAGAGTTTATAGGACAGGCAAAAAAGAAAGGCAAAGGCCTGAGCCAGAAAGAGCAGACACAGATCCTCAATGAGTTCAGGATGGGGTTCTACAATGTGCTGTGCGCGAGCCAGGTTGCTGAGGAAGGGCTGGATGTTGTGGAAACGAACCTCGTTATATTTTATGAGCCTACGCCGTCTGCGATAAGGAAGATACAACGCAGCGGAAGAACGGCACGCACGCAGACAGGCAGGGTTGTTATCCTGATTGCAAAAAACACGCGCGACGAGGCTTACCACTGGAGCGCTCACCAGAAGGAGAGAAAGATGAAGAAGACGCTCTATGCGATGCAGAGGCAGAAAAGTTTGGAGGATGTTTTTAAAGCTAAAACGATCTGATGTTTTATGTGCAGATAAAAACAGATAAGTCAAGCTCATTATTGGTGATCTTATGAAAATAGGCGTGTCTATCATACTGCACGGCAAAGGAAAAATTCTCATGCAGCACCGAGATAACAAAGAGACTATAGCTTACCCAAATTACTGGGGGCTATTTGGCGGGCATGTAGAAGAGGGTGAAGATCCTGAATACGCTATTGTCAGAGAAGTTGAAGAAGAGCTCGGCATGAAAATACGATCGCCTAAGCTGCTGCTCTCTTTTGAAAACGAGGGAGACGAAGAATTTGTCTTTGCTTACAACATTGATTATGATACCAGCAACTTAAAACTGAACGAAGGTCAGGGCGTGGATTTTCTCTCTCTTGAAGATCTCAGCAGAAAAAGAGTTGTACCATGGCACTTGCCTGTTTTAAAAGATTTTTTACAAAAGTATACACATGAAACATGAGAAATCTGCTGGGGGTATCATTTTCCGCGAAGATGGGGGAAAGAAATATTTTCTGCTTCTTCACTACACAAGGATTAATGATCAAAGAGGAGAGCACACGTACTGGGATTTCCCAAAGGGGCACGTAGAAGAAAGCGAGTCTGAGATGGACACGCTCTTCAGGGAAATTGAAGAAGAAACAGGGCTCAAAGACATAAAAATTATAGAAGGGTTCAGGGAGAAAATAAAATACTTCTTCAACCTCAAGGGAACTCTGATCAATAAGGAAGTATTATTTTTCCTGTGCGAGACAAAAAGCAAAGATGTCAACATATCTTCAGAGCACATAGGATTCGCATGGCTTGAATACAAAGAGGCTGTGGAAAGGCTGGACTTCAAGAACTCAAAAGACATCCTTACAAAGGCCAAAAAATTTCTAAGCCACACGAAAAAATTAACAGAATGGTGAAAATATGCAGGGCACATTCGCTGATGGCGTAATAATCTATGCCGACACAAGAGAGATGAATACGCGGATAATTTCCATTTTAAGGAAATACTGCGAAGTCAGGGAAAAGCAGCTTGCTGTGGGGGATTACATACTCAGCGACAGGGTATGTGTGGAGAGAAAAAGCTCGCAGGATTTCCTGCAGAGCATTATTGATAAGCGGCTATTCGCCCAGCTGGAAGGACTGAAAAACAATTTCAAGAAGCCTGTGCTCATAATAGAAGGCGATGATCTTCTGGACAACGACAGGAATGTTCATCCGAATGCTATAAGGGGCGCACTGGCGTCCATAAGCATTGACTATTCAATACCTATAATATGGACGCAGACGCAGATGGACACTGCGCACCAGCTGTACATGATAGCAAAGCGCGAGCAGATCAATGAAAAGCGGGCAATCGGCATACGGGGGAAGAAAAAGACACATTCCATGGCAGAGGTGCAGGAGTTCCTTGTTGCAGGCATGCCAAAAATAAGCACAGAAAAGGCCAGAAGGCTGCTTGCACACTTCAAGAGTCCGGAGAAAATATTCACAGCCAGCGAGACTGAGCTAAAAAAAGTGGAAGGCATAGGCGAAGAGCTTGCAAAACAGATACGCAAGATCATTACTGAGGAGTATAAATGATGTATAGCATCTGACACAAATGTCCTCCGCTATATACAGGAGTGCTGTAGATGTCGGCAAAAGACATAAGAAACGTCATCCTAACACTGATCATACTTGCACTAGGCATTAAACTGCTGCTCTACATCACTGAAAAATTTGTCAACATAAATGCAGCAGGGGAGCTGGGAAAATCTTTCAGTGATATGGGAACTCTATTTATGTATGGCGCTATTGTGATTGCGCTTATACTTATTCCATTTTATCTCTCTGCCCGCAGCAATGAAAAGAAAGGATTCCCAAAGGCGGCATCGTGATCGTATGCTCTATCTTATCGGCCTCGGGCTTGCAGATGATGATATTACAGCCAAGGGCCTGCAGGCAATGAAAAAATGCGATGCTGTTTACTGTGAGTTTTATACAAACAAGTGGATGGGGGACATAAGGCGGCTAGAGAAAAAAGTGAAAAAGAAGATTAAATTATTGTCAAGAGAAGACGTTGAGGGTAACTTCATCGTCAATCTGGCAAAAAAGAAAGACGCTGTGCTGCTTGTTTCTGGGGATCCTTTGGCCGCAACCACGCACTTTGAACTGATCTTCCAGGCCAAATCAAGGGGCATTGACTATGAAATAATACATGCGCCCAGCATTTACACAGCTGTTGCAGAGACAGGGCTGCAGCTTTATAAATTTGGAAGAACCACGACTCTTGCATACCCGGAAAAAAACTTTTCGCCCTCATCGCCATATGATGTCATAGTAATGAACAAGTCTCTTGGATTGCACACGCTTGTCCTGCTTGATATCAAAGAAGAGAAACAGATGACAGTAAAGGATGCAGTAGATCTCCTATTGAAAATAGAGGATAAAAAGAAAAAGAAGATAATAAGCAAACAGACAAAAGTTATAGCATGCTGCAGGCTGGGTGGAAAGGATACAATAATAAAATATGACACAGCAGAAAACATCATGAAAGACAAGTCAGTTCAGAAAACTCCTGCTATGCTTGTTATACCTGGAGACCTGAACTTCAAGGAAGAAGAGGCGTTGTCATTATGGATATAAAAGACCAGCTTATAGAAGAGACGAGAAGGTGGCTTGAGAAAATAGAGGACGAAAGAAAAGTTATTATGCTGAAAGACACGACCAGAAATGACTTTCTGGAAAATGTAGACGCATACATTTCTGATTCAGAATTTTTCCTTGAGCACGGAGAATACATAGAGGCATTTGAGGCCGTGATCTGGGGCTGGGCGATGCTTGAACTTGGATTAGAACTCGGAATTTTACAAAAGAAAAATTAGAATGGCGTAATTGAGCGCAGGAAATACAGCCAGAAGAGCGCCATGGCGATTAGTCCGCCGATGCCAAATACAATTCTGATGAACTTGTGGTCAAGCTCTGTCCATTCTTCTTTAGATAACCAGAAAAAAGTCCTGATGATGCCTTTCAAAGAATCGGTGCGTGAGTGGCGGATTTCAAAATTTTCTTCTTCCTGCATGCAAATAATATCCAGGAAAAGAATATAAATGTTTTTG
>CAYJMB010000027.1:0-8811 GCA_964371455.1 uncultured archaeon
AGCTCAGTGCAAATCCCTTTCTTGTAAGAAAGGTCTTTGCATGTCCCAAAGAACATGTGCAAGGATATTACAAGAAGAGAGGGATTCGGGAGAATGGTAGAGCGTTAGCGTAAATGCCGCTAGACCTTGGTAACAGCCCTTTTCTAAGGAAAAGCGCTGGCGGAAAAACAGAGAGGTAAAGGCCCCGAGTTCGATCCTCGGACGTGGCTCTCAATTTAAAAGCTTTTCCGAAATATCATAAAACCTAAATGGTGAAAACATGTGGAACGTTTATGGATTGTTTAAGAGAAACGTATATTTGAATAATTTTCATGGATTTATGCCAGAAGGGTTTTATAGAGAGGTGTACATGCCGAAAGGTATGAATACCCCCCCCCCCCAGAAAAACAAAGAGTTATTGAAGCTGTTGATAAATATATACGGGATTCCAGCTTTGATGTTCCGCAATACTTAAAAATTGCCCGCGCTGCAGATTGGCTTGATGATAGGCGTATAAAACTTTATATAGAAGATAAAGTAAGAGCTGGTGCACTGTTGCCTCAAATTAAGGAACTTTGGCGGCTTAGAGATAAAATGGAATTGCCAGTATTTCAGCATCTTTTAAGATTGGGTTACGACAGAGAATTTTTAAAACGGTAAATTTTACTACCCTGCACCCTACACTGCGCCGACGCCTCCGCTACTATGACTGTTTTCAGACGTAGCTTTCGTTCTTGCTGTATTGTGCCTGACTTTTAATCTTTTATGGCCAAAACCCTAATGTTTCTGGCGGGCTTATATACCGCTATTGCGATGTAAATAGCATGGGCAATAATGTAAAGATCTTATCGCTGATGATAGTGCTTTTCCTGGCACTGTCTGCGCTGTTTTTCATGGAGAGCTTCGGGACACGGGAAGGGGACAGAACAGCCCTTAAAAAATTCTCTTCATACGAAGACATGAAAAATTTTGTAAAAACTGCGGAGCTGCAGGGCGGATTTTACGGGGACGAAAGAATCCTGGGAGCAGCAGCTCCGGAGGCGTCTGCACAGCAAGCGGCCAAGGGAGGCGGTTCTGAAGATTACTCCAGGACAAACATACAGGTCGAGGGCGTGGACGAGGCTGACATCATAAAATCTGACGGAAAGTATCTTTACATTGTTTCAGGGCAATCGCTTGTCATTATCGATGCTTATCCCGCGGACAGCGCTAAAATTCTCGCTACAGTTGGCCTCAATGGCACTGCGCAGGAACTTTTTGTGAATGGCAACAGGATCGTTGTTTTCGGATATTCTTATGATTCAGCGGAACCAACAGCTTTGCCTGTTCCTGACAAGACGGCATCTGTGGCAGTCAGAGAGCCAGGTAATTATCCGTACTACAGACAAAAGTTCTTCATGAAGGTTTTTGATGCCAGCAGCATAGAAAGCCCTGAAATGAAAAAAGACCTGAAGATGGATGCTGACTATTACGACTCAAGGATGATAGGCGATTATGTTTACGTTATTGTCAGCCAGCCGATGGAACTCAGAAAAGACACAATACCGCTGCCTCTGGAGTACGTTTCAGGAACAGCGCGCCCTGCTTTTGACTATGATGATGTCTATTATTTTGACTATCCTGACTATGCGTACAGGTTCACGGACATCATTTCGCTCAACATAAAGGACGATGCGCAAGAACTGTCGCACAACCCGTACCTGCTGGGGTACGCGCAGAATCTCTTTGTCTCGCAGAACAATATCTACATAACAGGCAGCAAGCATGTGCCGCAGTCTTATTTTGTTGACGCCCTTGTAAAAGAAGCAATGCAGAAAACAGTCGTGCACAAAATATCTGTCAAAGACGGGAAAGTGGAGTACAAATCGCACGGCGAAGTGCCCGGCACGCCGCTGAACCAATTTTCAATGGACGAACATAATGGCTATTTCAGGATTGCGACAACCACAACTAATTTCAGCGGAGTCCAGACAACTGTTGCGACAAAAGTCAGCACTGTTCCGCAGCCCAGTAATGTGGAAGAGCCGCGGACGCTAAACCATATCTACGTGCTTGACGAAAACATGAACATTGCCGGGAAGCTTGAGGACCTGGCTCCTGATGAGCGCATTTATTCAGCGAGATTTATTGGCGAGAGAGCCTACCTTGTCACATTCAGACAGATTGACCCGCTCTTTGTTATAGACCTGAAAGACCCTGCAAATCCAAAGGTACTGGGCAAGCTGAAGATACCAGGCGTCTCAGACTACCTGCATCCATATGACGAAAATCATATCATAGGCATTGGAAAAGAAGCTGTAGAAGCCAAAGAAGGAAACTTTGCATGGTTCCAGGGCGTGAAGCTGGCGCTGTTTGATGTGAGCGACGTGGAAAACCCTGTCGAGAAGGCCAGGTTTGTGGTAGGGAACAGAGGAACTGATTCAGAAGCGCTTCGCGATCACAAGGCATTCCTGTTTGAGAGGGAAAAGAAACTGCTTGTTATTCCCATACTCCTGGCAGAGATAAATGAAGAGCAGTATCCCAATGGTGTGCCAGACAGCGCATACGGCGAGTACACGTTCCAGGGTGCTTATGTTTTTGAGCTCACGAAAGAAAACGGCTTTGTGCTCAGAGGAAGGGTAACGCACGTGAAAGACGACAGCCTGGAAAAGAGCGGGTATTATTATTTCAGCCCTTACAGCATAATAAGGCGAAGCCTCTACATCGGCAATAATTTATACACCCTTTCGGGCAAGATGATAAAGATAAACGACCTGTCGGATCTCAAAGATGTGAAAGAAATAGAGCTGCCACACAATGAGGCAGTCTACGCCGGGGAGCCTGCAGGGATAGAAATAGAGTGATCAGGACACTACAGAAAAATAATTTCTTGCTCGGGCCTTACCTTTTGTTATCCATTAGAATCTGAAATACATTGTGGTTGATTCGTGATGGTTCCGTAAATGCTACGCATCAGAGGCGGAACTTCCTCGGGCATGACTCCAAGAACAGACATGCAGACAAGTTCGCCATCACGGAAAAAATATAATCTAGGCACTTTTTTCGGAACACTTATGCCATATTTTTTCCTGAACTCACTCAAATTTACTGGAGGCATGAGCTCTATTTTCCCTCTTGGAGGGAAATCCCCATCTAAAGCGCCAAGATAGTTATCCATCTTGTTGCAGGGCGCGCATCCGTACAGTCCTATTAATATTATTGCATTTCCTTTTGTAAAATCATGAAATGTTTCATAAGAAATTAGAGGAAGCTTAGACTCATCTCGAACTTGACGGGGTTCTGCTGGTCGCGAACCTTTTCCTTTTTTCTCATATTTTTCGTATGCCGACATTATTGCTTTTCTGCCAACAAGCAAATACAAATCACTCATTAATTCTTCCTATCCTTTCCAACCTTTTAATCTTTTTTCCCAGCACTAGTCCTATGCAGCGCATAATTATGCACATGGACCTGGATTCGTTTTATGCTTCTGTGGAGGAGAAAAGGAATCCAGATTTGGCAGGCAAGCCTGTTGTCATCTGCGTGTTTTCCGGGCGCTCTGCTGACAGTGGCGCTGTTGCGACTGCGAACTACAAAGCCAGGGAGCTGGGAATAAAGGCAGGAATGCCCATAGTTGCTGCGAAGGGGCTTGCTAGTGAGGATACAGTTTTCCTGCCGAATGATATTGAATACTACAGGGACGTTTCTGAACGGATCATGGACCTGGTTGAGGAAGATTGCGATGTGCTTGAACAGGCCAGCATAGACGAAGCTTATATGGATGTCACAAAGAAATCTTTTGGAATATGGGAAAATGCAAAGCAAATTGCTGAGAATATGAAGAAAAAAATCATAGAGCACGAAGGACTTACATGCTCTATTGGCATGGGACCGAACAAGCTCGTGGCAAAGATGGCGAGCAAGGTGAAAAAGCCCGATGGCCTCACTGTCATCAAGGATGAAGATGTCGGCAAATTTTTGGAAAATCTTGACGTAAGAAAAATACACGGCATCGGAGGAAAAACAGCAGATATCCTGAACTCTCTCGGCATCAAGACTGCAAAACAGCTGGCCGATTTCAACCCGCTGACACTTGAGGAGAAACTAGGAAAAAACAAGGCAAAACTGCTGCAGGAAAAAGCCCGGGGCTATGATGACAGCGCTGTGGAACAGAAAGAGGCGCAGCAGCTTTCCAGGATTGGCACATTGAAGGAGGATACAAATGACCAAGAAATAATTTTTGCAAAAATCTCTGAGCTTGCTGCAGGGCTAAAAAAGAAAATTCAGAAGAAGAACGCCACATTTCGCACTGTTTCTATAATTACAATTGACACGAACTTAGAGATGCAGACGCGCAGCGAAACTATAGGGCAGACAGATGACACTAGTTTGGCACTGGCAACTGCAAAAAATCTCTTGAGAAAATTATTTGATGAAAATCCGCATAAAAAATTAAGACGCGTGGGAATAAGGGTTTCAAATCTCCTTTACAAGAAAGAGCAGATGAGCCTGGGGGATTTTGCTGCGAGATATTTTACGAGATAGCTATTATCACAATTAAGAAGGTTAAACAAAGCTATAAAACCCTTTTTGCTGAGAAATCTTGTATGAAACAGCAAAAAGAGGCGCTGATAAATGCAATTTACCAGCAGATAGCCAGTAATGAAAAAGCAAAAGAGCAGTTCAAAAAAGAGTTCAGGGTTGATGACAAGACATTTGAAAAGATGGTGAAGAAATTCCTGGACATGTGGCTGGACTCGCCTGATATGATCATGTTTCTCTCGGAGATGCTGGGCGTGTATGCGGCTGAGGAAGATGAGGAAAACGAAGAAGGGCAGGATTATCTGGGATGAATTTTGATGGCAGATTGGGAAAGAATAGCAAGAAATTTACTGGCGTGTGAAAAAAGAAATATTAGAAATGCGCAACCTGAAATAAGAGGAATTACGATACACTGGCAACTGGATACATATCTTGCAGGCGTACAGGAAATTGTTCCAGAATATTCCACAGAAATTGTATATCTACAGAAATCAGGGGATGCGCTACCAGATGAACTTATTGATGAGATAAACAAGTTGCATCCAGAAAGACTTGAATTATATGCAGACGATTCTTTGGATTTAAAAGGGGCGGAGCATGTCCTCAGAAGGGTGGGAAGCGTGCTAACCTTTCTGACACCAGAACAAAGCAAATATTTCACGACGTACAAAAAGATTAGAGAAGATGCGAAGACCACAATACAATAACTGTAAAACACATCAACCTAATTAATAACAGGAGAATAATTTATGGAAGAAGAAGCTCATGAGATGACATGCAACATTTGCGGGAGAAAACTGAGGAAAAGAACATTAAAAAATCCCATGGGCAGCTGGGACACTTGGGACTGCCCGTTCTGCCATCCTTAGTCTGAGCTGATATTATTAAAAGATGATATACATGAAACCACAATCAAAAAATAAAGTGGACTGGAAAAAGAAACTCACGCCAGAGCAGTATCGTGTCCTGCGCGAGAAAGGAACAGAGCCGCCATTCTCTGGTGTGCTGCTGGACAACAAGAGGAAAGGGATGTATGCCTGTGCCGGCTGTGGGAATAAGCTTTTTTCTTCTGACCAAAAATTTGAGTCAGGTACAGGGTGGCCCAGCTTCTGGGCACCTGCGGCCAAGAACAGTATAGAAACGCAGGGCGACTACAGCCATGGCATGCACAGAGCAGAAGTGCTGTGCAAAAAATGCGGCGGGCACCTTGGGCACATGTTTGATGACGGGCCTGAGCCTACTGGATTGAGATTCTGCATCAATTCTGCAGCTCTGGATTTCAAGGACGGTAAGAGAAGCAAAAAACAGGCAAAGAAATGATTGCGTAACGTCTTTTCTATTCAGCAGACTTTTCCATGTTTTTCATAGTAGCGCTGATGATATTCTTCTGCTTCGTAGAACTCCTTTGCTGGTTCTATTGCTGTCACGATTTTCTTGTTTCTGAATTTTTGTGATGCCTGCATTCTCTCTTTTGATTTAATAGCTGCTTGTTTTTGTTTTTTGTTATTGTAAAATATCACTGAGCGGTATTGTGTGCCAATATCAGGGCCTTGACTGTTCAGCTGCGTGGGGTCATGAATAGACCAGAAGATTTCCAACAATTCCTCATAGGAAACCTTTTTTGGATTAAAGACCACTTCAACAGCTTCTGCGTGGCCCGTTTTATCTGTGCAGACATCCTCATAAGTCGGGTTCTTCATCTTTCCGCCCATGTAGCCGACGCGCGTTGATATGACCCCCGGCACTTTACGAAACGCGGCTTCAATTCCCCAGAAGCAGCCTGCTGCGAATGTGGCTTTTTCGGTTTTCATCGCATCACCTGCTGAGAAACTATCAACCCGCCGAAAAAAACGTGGGTGAAAACCACCTTGCCTCGGAACTTTATCCTCTCGCTTCCCTGGAAGTCCGCGATGCTTCCTTTCCATGAAATACATGTCAACGCGCAATCTTAAGAATCTTGGAAACCAAAACCTGTAACATGACCGTCTCTGTTATCGTCAACATCTGGGGTCCTTCGCAGTACCAGGAAGCGGGCTACAACTGGATACCTGTCGGAAAAGTGGACAATCCGGCAAGCTTAGACTTTGATTTTCTGAAAGAAGAAGCAATCAAAATAATAGAAAAAAGCGACTACAAGCCATTCCTGAACGCGGCGCGGCTGGAGATAGTCAAGGACGGCAAGAAAGCGATGAAAGTTATACTTATGGATTTGTGGTGAGTATGGACAAAGAATTTATGGAACTTGCTATTGCCGAAGCCAAGAAATCGGTGGAAACGCTAAAATGCGGATAGTTTACGGTGTTTCGCTGAAGGATGTGTCTTCTGGTTTCATGGATATAGATATTGACACTTTCCTCTCAAAGGCTCCGCATCACGTTGCTGTGACAAAAAATTTCATGCAAGAACAATGCAGAGAATCGCTTGGGTGAGCGGGATGAAAAACATTTGCTTCGAGAATAATGGCCGTGTCTGTGGAGTTCTGTTTGAGCCAAAAGAAAAGACAGAGAAAATAATACTGCTTCTTCATGGTTTTATAACAAACTTCACAGAAAGTGGTGAACACAAGCGAATAGCACAAGAACTTTCAAAAGAGGGGTATGCTGCCTTTGTTCTTGCGTACAGGGGATATAAACCCAGTTCAGGTGTGCTGAAATATGCAACAATTTCGATGAGGATAAGTGATACCAGAGCTGCCATCAAATTTCTAAGGGCCATTGGTTATAAGAAAATAGGTATTATTGCACAATCGCTTGCAGGAGCTGTTGTGCTCCTTGCGAAGCCGAAAGCAGATGTAATTATATTGTCTAATCCCTGCATAACATTTGATATATTTTTTGACAGAAAATACAAAGTATATATCAAAACTGATGACAAGAAGAAACTGTATTGGCGCGATAAAGATGGAAAAGCATATTATCTCGGAGAGGCGCTGATAAAAGAATTTCTGACATTGACGCCTCTGAAAAATGCACATAAAATAAAACCCCCGACGCTCATAATTCATGGAGAGAGGGACGCATACGTTCCTGTTTCCGGCTCTAGAAAAGCCTACAAATTAATGAAGTGCAAGAAGAAAATGATTACGGTGAAAGGTGCAGACCATGGCTTTGAAGGGTTTGAAGATCAGGTTATTCAAGAAATGATAACATGGATAAAGAGGAGTCTTTGATGTCGTTCCCTTCAGAACACATGGGCACAACGCAGAAGCGAAAGTGGTACAAGGTCAGGTGGAATGATAAAGCAAATCCAAGCCTGATAGGGAAGATTGACTTGCTGGCTGAGGATGTGTACATGAAACAAAAAAGCTATGTTGAATTATTGGACATCATAGAAACAGAAAAGTGCGCAGGCGGAACGCCACTAGGATTTGGCCGCTGGCCAAAAGAGAAGATTGAAGAGTGGATAAAGGTGAATAGGAAATGAAATGCCATCATAAACGTCTTAGTTTGCAGAGAAGTTTTAACAAA
Source organism: uncultured archaeon (assembly GCA_964371455.1). Lineage (GTDB taxonomy): Archaea > Aenigmatarchaeota > Aenigmatarchaeia > GW2011-AR5 > GW2011-AR5 > JACQNX01. The sequence continues at coordinate 7,968 of CAYJMB010000027.1, forward strand.
ACTTCTCTGAAATCCCAAAGAAGTTAATAACTTCTTTGAGGATATCGGCGATTGAAAATGGGCTATGAAATATTAGAGCTTGAAATGGTAGACGAATTCAGGTCTTTGAGTAATCTGTGCCGGTGTTCTGTAGAAAAGGCGTATAAAAAGACGTTAGGGGATACCGCACTGTTAGGGACTCCATATTTATTGTTAGAATGCAAAGATCCTTGGACAAAAATATGTATTGTCGTGCCCCTTGATTATGCATATGATGGCAATGCTAAGCACCACAACTTTCTTTTTGATCTCGATGGTAACATTATCTTATCAGGCACTAGTATACTATATAGATTAGCGAATACTGCTAGCTCAGATTAGCATTTTTGAAAGCATTAAAACTATTCTGCGTTAGAGATATTTGATACACATGAGCCAGGAACTCAACAAGGCATACGAACACGACAAGAAAGTCAAAAAGGTATTCAAACTGAAGATTGTTTACAACAAGAAAGGCTGCATAGCTTCTGACCACTGCGTGCTCTCGGACCCTTATGATTTCAAGCTGGATGACGAGTTCAAAGCCATTCTTATTGATGGCAAGGAGCAGGACGGGCCTGTGCGCGGGATATTTGTCAAGGAGATTGAGACTACGGAGCCGCATCTTGCAATAAATGCTGCAAAAACCTGTACTCCCAAGGTCATAGCAATAATAGATATGGAAACAGGGAAGAGGATTGCGCCGTAACATTTATTATATCCTTCTTGCCAAACGTATCATGTTCAATACTCGGATACTGACCAAACTGGGCTACGGGCCCAATTGAATATCGTTACCATCAAGCGATTAAAACCTTATTTCAGA
>CAYJMB010000028.1:0-8803 GCA_964371455.1 uncultured archaeon
TTTCAAGGAGAAGAATTTTTACCACAAGGTGAGGAAAGAGCTGCTGAGATGATTTTTGAAATGTAAGCAAAAGAGAAAAGTGGGCCGGGTCGGATTTGAACCGACGACCTCCACGTTATCAGCGAGGTGCTTTGGTCGCAGGAACCAGCTTTGCTGTTTCGTACTCCAACCAGACTAAGCTACCGGCCCGTCTGCTCTATTTTAGAGTATGGGTTTTTAAAAAGAAATAAAGTAATTTTTCTGTGATGGCGGCTTTGCGTTTAAGAAATTTGTTGTTGTAAATGTTATTATGAAAAACACCACTAGAAACAAAATAATAGTTTTTGGCGTGCTGCTGCCGCTCATGTTCGGGTTTATTTTCTGGGGCGGCGGCGGTACAGGAAGCGGACTTTCCAGTGGTATTATTTCTTCTAATAAGGTCATTGCACCGAGCTTTGGCGCCGGCATCAGCGGCTCGCTGAGATTCTCCACAGCGCCTGCGTTCAGGCCCGCGTTCCAGGCAATCAGACTGAACAGCTTCGGCTCGTTCAGGTGGAACTTCTTTGATCCCTGAGGGCAAATGTAGTGCTGGACGACAAGACAGAAAAAGTGAGGGAAGCTGTTAAAGAACTTTATCTGAAGGAAAAGAGGTCGAGGGAAAATTTTCGATTCTTTATTGATATGTACAGGACAGGTGCAATTTCAAAAGATATTCTTTTTGCTCTGCTCCCGTCAGAAGACGCAGAAAGCATAATTATAGGGACAAAAGCTGGTAGGGATGCTGCAGAAATCGCAAAAGAGCTTGGTTATTGACAGCTCCGCACTTATAGCCCTTGAAAGGGGCGGCATTCCGGACAATTTGAAATACCCAGATTTTGAAATTCACATAGCAGATGCCGCATTTTCAGAAATTGGTATAAACAAACTCAAAAATATGAAAAATATCAAAGCAGAAAAATTGAGAGGAAAATCAAACAAAAAAGCCAAAGATCTTATAGATAAAGGTTTATTGGCGATAAATATTCTTGGTTTTTCTTTTACCCTTCACGCCTTAGCAAAGAAAGGCTATATAAAAAATATATGGAAAATTTTCGATAAAATAATAGAAAAATGCAACTGGAAAAACAGCGAAGTAGAAGTATCGAATTATGCATTTCTGAAAGAAAAAGGCTATTAATCATTCTGCGGCATCTTCAACTTTTCTATACGCTCTACCATCAACAATTTGGTGATTACTATGAATTGTCAGGAATGCGGAACCCGCATGGTAAAGAATGGCACTAGGAAACTTAAATATAGAGGTGTTATGCAAAATTTTTGTGCCGGGGTTGTGGCCGGCAGTCTGTTGATTCGTATTGGAAAGGGATGAGATTTCCAAAAGACCTGGATACAGAAGAGCGATTATAGAAGTTTTCGGGCATGAAGTTAAGCACGACAAATTTTTGAGCTTTGAAAGCCACGACAACAATGACATAGAAAACACATGGCGAATAAACACTGGTTCCCAAAATTCAGAAACCTAGAATCTGCAAAAATACATACGCAACATGTTGCCAGCGAATTCAACACAGAAAAGGACAATTTTGGAGAAGTTCCATTTTACGAGCTTTATATAGAATTTCTGGTCAATAATTCAATTAGATGAGCATGCGAGCGGGGATTTTGGCTGGAAAGATTTTATCTGCATTTTTACTATTATTTCTCGCACTATTATTTGTTGCTGTGTCAACAGGTTATGCTGTCACAAACCAGCCTCCTGTTACAAGTTTGACAGGGCCTGCGAGCGCGATGACTGGCGAGACATTCGTGCTCACTGCAGGCGCTTCGGATGCGGACGGCAATGTGGTCCGCATGTGGGTGACTGATTCCATTGGCTGCACGTCCAGCCTGGGGGCTGTGGATGTTTTCAACGCAAGCGCAAGCTATCAGTTCAATGCGTCCTGCTCTGCAAACGGGACAAAGGAGTTCAGGCTGTATGCCACTGACAACAACCGCGCTGTTGCCTCAACAACGTACACTGTTTCCATATACCAGTCTGCCAACAATCCGCCTGCTGTAATTGTAAAAGGTCCTCCTGTAAATCCCAAGACCGGAGAGAACTTTACTGTCGCGGTAACTGCCACAGACTCTGACGGCAGGGTTGTTGTTTTCACAGCGACGACTATGACTACAGGATGTGCGCTTATCCAGAGCATAGCTTCCGGATTGAACAAATCTGTTGCAGTACTGTTTGATACATATTCCTGCTCTTCGGCAGGCGGAAAAACATTCAGTTATACAGTTGTTGATGCCAAAGGCGCTTCGGCAACTGCAAGCGCAAGCGTGACAGTGGATGCAAACAATGCGCCGAAAATTATAGTATTCCCTGTAATTCCGAAAAAAATAAAGCCGAACCAGAGCGTTTCATTTTACTGGGCAGCGACAGATGCGGATAATGACAATCTCTCATGGTCAGCGACATGGGGCGATAACACAGGGTTTGCAGGGATCTGTCCCGCATCCACAAAAAACTGGCAGCTCAATGCGTCGCACAACTGGACAAACACAGGTGTGTATGTTGTCACTGCGGCAGTTTCTGACTGCAAAGACGGCTCAGACCAGCAGCAAACAAGTGTGACAGTGAGCGAAGAGCCTATAAACAATCCCCCTGTTGTAACAGTAAAGGTGCCTGAGAATGCGACAACTGGCGCAACTTTTTCTCTCACAGGAATAGCAGTTGATCAGGACGGCGTTGTCGCAGAGATGAAGTGGACAGTGCCGGCAGATTGCGTACTGATCAGCCAGGACACAGTAGGCATCAACAGGAGCGTTGCTGAATCCACTGCGCTCTATTCATGCCTGCTCGCAGGGACGAAGGCATTCAGCGTCACGGCAACAGACAACAGCGGAGGCTCTGCATCCAGAACAGCGAATGTCGTTGTGTATACAAATACGACAGGCACTGTAGCAATAACTGTCAATGGCACAAAAATCATTGTCATTTCTCCTAACGGCGGAGAGCAGTGGACAAAAGGCATCACACAAAATATAAGATGGTCAGCGCCTGCTTCGGTTGCAAGCGTGGGTATAGATGCTGTGACATCCGACGTGTGCACGACCCTTGTGTGCCCTCCTGTAAGGAGATACACAATTGCGGCGCAGACGCCCAATGACGGCCAGTTTGAATGGACTATCAGCTTAGGAGCAGGCAGCTATAAGATCGGCATATATGACTCTGCAGATTATTCAAAAATCGATTACAGCGACAATGCTTTCACCATCTTTTCTGTGGCAGTGGCGACAAACAGCAGCATAAACATTTCTGGTTCGCCCACAGCAGGAAGTGTGCCCCTTAATGTCACATTCACCACGGTTGTGAGGAACATCAACACGCCCATACAATGGGACTTTGGCGACTATACAGGCGCAGCAGAGCCATGCATAGTACAATTCGGAGGGACTACTTGCACCAATATCGTGCCCAACAGGACTGTATCCATTTCGCATGTTTACCAGCGCGACGGGACGTACCAGGCGTTTGCGCAGTCATCCAGCAACGGGATTGTTACCATGTCAAACACAGTAACCATAACTGTCGGCCAGACATCTTCAGCTGCAGCGCCGGTCACAGCACCATCGCCAGCAGCAAAGACGACAATGAGATCAGGTACACAACCTTCTGCAGCAAACTTTACTATCTGCCAGAACGCTTCCTGGACTGCCACGAGCGGCGAGGGATGGGTGAATTACACGTGCAGTGCAGAGTGCGGTGAAGACTGGACAAGGTGTATCTACACATCAAATGTAACAGACGCCAAAGGCAGGCCGCTCTATATGCTTGCATTCGCTGTTGACGGGGCAGGCGGAGAGTTCAGATGGAACCTGCCTTATGAGAATGAGTACAAGGCAGCATTGCTCACGCATTCCGGCGGCGGCGGGACAGCATTCGTTGGTGACCAGCAAGAGCCTGCGAGGAACATGCTTGATGAACTCGAGAAAGCTGGCCTGCTTGCCGCAGGAATAAAGTGGCAGAGCGGAGCAGTGGTCAGCAATGCCCCGACAGGCTGGTACAGCCTGAGCCAGGCTAATGAGAAGAGCACTTATTATGAAAAAACCAAGAGGGCTGCAGCTGCAATAAGATGGGTTCATGACAGCCTGATCCCTGCAAGCCTGCGGTTTGGCACCATGAGCTGCAGCGGAGGCAGCGTGGCAACTTACTCATCTGTGTACTGGCACGGCCTTGACGATCAGCTCGATTACCAGCTGGTTGGCGGAGGGCCTCCTGCTGCATGGGACGGGAATGCAGTCTGCACCGGACAGGCGGGTACAGGAGAGCCCGTGGGCATATGCGAACGCAATCCGGAAAAAGCATGCACTTCTGACGCAGAGTGCGGGAGCAGCTCAAAGTGCGCCTTTCCCAGACAAGGCAGAAATATCGTAGCCAGCGTTATGGTTTCTGGCGTTAAGAACCAGATTGATTATGTGCACGGCTTGACAAATACCTGTGTTGCAGGCAAAGCTGATCCAGCTTTTGACGCTTCCAGCTACCGCACCACAGCAGGGGACGCAGCATTTGACCATCCTGTTGACTTTGTTGTGGATATTGGCGGCGGCCCCTATGATACTGCTTTTGCTACTGATACCGAGCTAACAGTCACATATACAGCAGGAAGAACGTACAGCAGTATTGCGACCACAGACCCCCAGGGAAAGAAATGGCTCATTCACACTGGCGACCACTGCTCATGGCTGGGCGACGGAAGCTTCCTCAATAACACTATTCTGCCAACGATACTGGCCGGACTGAAACTTGCAGTGCCCGCGAGCGTAACAGTGCTTGAACCGAATGGCGACGAATACTGGGAAGCTGGCAAAACGTACACTGTGTCATGGACGTCAGCCAATGCCCCTAACGGGTCATGGGTCGGACGGATTGCGCTGTACCAGGGAGCGAGCTTCTTGGTTGATGTTGTGCCATTCCTGAGCCCCTTGCTTGCCAATGGCTCTGTGCAATGGACAGTCCCCAATAACAGCGTGCTTGGAAATGATTTCAAGGTGCAGGTCATACTCTACAACGGCCCTGTCGGCAATGAGTCTGAACTTGCGCAGGACTTCAGTGACGCAGCGTTCAGCATTGTTGCGCCCCTTGCTGTTCAGCAATATCCGCTGAAGCTCACAAAAGGGTGGAACCTGTTCTCCTCGCCTGTGTTTGAGTATACGCCAACGCCTTTCATGAATTTCACGAACAACTGCACCTACCAGAGCGCGCTGCTCAGGTACTCCAATGAGAACCATAGATTTGAAAAGGCAGACTACGTGACAACTTCCAGAGAAGGTTACTGGATCAAAGTCGCAAACAACTGCACTGCGGCGCTGACAGGGCAGATGCGCACGCTGGAAGAGTTCTTCACAGACATGAACCTCAGTAAAGGATGGAACATTATAGGCGGCGTACCTGAGGCAACGTCGTTCACAAACATCACAGGCTGCGAGGTCAGAAGAGGGTACTACTGGTACGATCCTGCTGCACGCAGATGGGAGAAGGCAACAACAATGGAGCCTGGCAAAGGCTATCTGGTAAATGTGAAAGAGAGCTGCCAGCTGCAGTCAGGAGCAGCTCAAATCCCAGGGAAGCCCAATATTGTTGTTATCATGTCTGATGACCAGGACGCTGCCTCCATCTGGGTAATGAGCAAAGTCAACAGCTACCTGGCGCAAAAAGGAACGACCTTCCCGAACAACTTTGTTTCGTACTCTCTCTGCTGCCCTTCACGTGCCACTTTTCTTACAGGCCAATATGCCCACAACAACAAAGTTTTTGGAAATATCCCGCCAGAGGGAGGATATTATGCGCTTGATCACAACAACACCCTGCCAGTCTGGCTCCAGAAGGCAGGCTACAGGACAGCGCATATCGGCAAATACCTGAATGGTTACGGCCAGCCCAGTGCCAGTGAACTAGCCAAGAAAGATGAGTATGTTCCAGAAAACTACGAAACTCTGGCAAAGTCCATGACTTCCCCAGCTCTGGAAATTCCTCCTGGTTACACCGAGTGGTATGGGCTGGTTGATCCTTCCACTTATGCCTACTATTACTACACTATCAACGAGAACGGCAAACTCAAAAAATACGGTAATCAGCCTCGCGACTACCAGACAGATGTCCTGACTGCTAAAGCCGTGAGTTTCATCGAGCGAACTGCCGGCAACAACCAACCCTTCTTTTTAGTTGTCGCCTATGTTGCGCCCCATGCAGGCATTCCTCCACCGGTCACTGAACCAGAACCAGCGCCTCGCCATAAAAATGCCCTAGAAAATTGCACCCTGCCCAGGCCGCCGCCGTTTAACGAAGAGGATGTTTCTGACAAGGCTGCGGTCAACCAGCTCAAAAGCATGATGCCGGCAGAAATAAAACTCGTGGAGAGTTCCTATTGCAACCGCCTGCGCTCGCTTTTGGCAGTAGATGACGGCGTGGAAAAGATTGTCAAAGCCCTGGAAAAGTCCGGGAAGTTGCAGAACACTTATGTATTCTACACGTCAGACAACGGCTTTATGCAGGGCGAACACAGGATTCCTCAAGGCAAGGGTTACCCTTACGAAGAATCGGCGAGGACGCCGCTGATTATTCTGGGTCCTAGCGTTCCGGCTGGCCAGACAATTACCCAGTTAGTCGGCAACATTGACCTGGCACCAACTTTTGCTGAGCTGGCTCAGGCCAGTGCCAATCGTGTCATGGACGGACTGTCTTTGATGCCTCTTGTTAGAAACACTGCTGCTTCATGGCGAAAAGATTACCTGCTAGAGGGCTTACAGATTTATCTCTACAGCGCTGTAAGAAATGACAAATACACCTATGCGGAATTCCTGGCAGCCAATAAACCAAGCGGCCAGAACACAGAGGCTGAGCTTTACAACTTTGTTGACGATGCCTGCCACAAGGCTGATCCTTACCAGCTGGAAAGCCAGGCACAGAATGCCTGCTATACTTCAACAATTGAAGAACTGAAGGAGCGCTTAAATACACTTAAAACATGCTCTGGGGAGAGCTGCTGGTGATAAAACAATGAGGATGCGATAACATGGCATTTTTTGATTTCGGCGAAGCGATGAGAGCGAAACCAGAAAAAGGGAGGCCGGAGAGCCGCCAGTACCTTCTGGTGCTGATAGCAGTGGTTCTTATAGCAATAATTGTGTCTCTTGTCTTTATTTATGATGGTGGCAAAGGAAACGTCATAGACATACTCATCGGGAAAGAGACGCCACGATTTCCTGTTCCCGACATTGGAGAAGGAGCGCCAAGCAGCGCAGATCTGCCTGCGCCGCCTTCAGTAAACCAGACAGAGCAAGGTTCAGGCCCTACGTCATCTGGTGCAGAATCCCCGCCACCATTTCCAGAGGAGCAGCTGCCCCAGGAGAATCCGGAAGAATTCAGTCCCGCTACAGCGCCGTCGGCACAAAGCAGCGAGCCTCCGCCTGCGCTGCCCGAATTTCTTTGAGTGTTAAGTAAACCCTAAAACTTCCTTTTTCTCATACGGTTTTCTATGAAATAAAGAGGGTGTGGTCTGGAGGCGGTTTCGTGCGATTAAAACCAGACCAGCGCCACGCCCTCGTGCCAAGGGAACGAAGGCGAAGCAAAATAGCGCTAGAGGTCAAGCTGGCGATTATTGCGATGCGTACAATGTTCGAGTGGGGCACGGCACGAATCCAACAAGGCCTGATAAACCTCCCTATGCTACTGCCATGCGCATCCATACTGCCCGCAGGACAAGGGCAAAGTAGAGAGCGATAAGAAACGTGAGCGAAGAATTTGTGTATCTGCTCAGAAAATTTCCAGAATGGCTTGATGGGAAGATACACGATTACAGAAAATGGTTCAATGAAAACAGATTCCATAGAGGCGTGAATGGCTATCCAGCGAGACTATTTACAGCCTCTGTCAAGGATGTGTCAGGTCAGAGGGGTTAAATTTTTGAAAAGAACGAGACGCAGACATTCATTCAACATCACGGATTCTCACAAGAGACTAATGCTTGAAATAGGTGTATTTGCCATCTTTCTGTCATTGTCTTTTATTATGCCAGTGCGGTCCGATAGCAAGCTAACCAAAACAGGATTTGTGACAGAATCCCAATGTCCCCTGTTTTGCATAAGCAATGCCAATAAATACGGGTGGAACACTACATGCAATTCTTATGCCACGTACTGCGGCGGGTGCTCGCAATGTTCCGGGACAACGTGCACAAACCAGTGCTCTTCAGCAGGAACTACTCAGTGTTACGGCAATTACACACAAACATGCGGCAATTATGATGATGATTCATGCCTTGAATGGGGTAATGTAATATATTGTACTTATGGCTGTTCAAGCGGAGTGTGCAAGACTAATACCACAAACCAGACAGGCAGCGGAAACCAGACTAATCAGACAGGAAACCAGACGAATACGACAGGCAACCAAACAGGCATGCCAACAGGCAATTAAAAATGTGAAGAGCATCTGCCTTGCCTCTTTCTCCGGCAGCTATTGACAACAGGCGATTCTATTCAGGCGACGCATGATTTAAATTTCCGAGCCTCTTGGCAGCTTTTCCCTGCTTTGGCAGGTCTGCTGTTCATCTGTAGGCAGTCGCAAAGGATACGCCAAATTCCTCTACTGTTTGCTGGCGGGATTTGCCTTGCTTTACTGCCTCTCGTAATTGTTCTTTTGTTTGCGGGGAGAGGTAGTGGTGCATGAGTAATATTTCTAAGGGAAAAAATAAGTATGGTTGGGAATTTCATTGGTAGAAAAAATTTAAACCTTAACTCCGTAGCATTTGGGGTTTAGGTCTGTTTTTTGGATTTTCAC
>CAYJMB010000029.1:0-8705 GCA_964371455.1 uncultured archaeon
GTTTACAATAATCTCACTTCTCTCTGCATGAGCTCTGCGAGTTTTAGCTGGAGGTCTGCTTTCCCTGTAGCGAGGAGATGAAGCAATTTTTCCTTTTCCTGCGTCTTGGCAGACCGTTTATCAAGCAGCTGGTGGATTTCTGTCTTGTTCTCATCTATGGATAAGAGAATGTGGTTCTTTTCTTTTTCCAGCGGGAGATACTCCTGATTCTTGCTTTCCCTGACATCATTTATTTTATTTGTCAGGCCTCTGTACTGCCCGCGGAGGGAGTCGTAGAAGTCAATATTTCTCAATAGCTCAACCACTTTTTCATGCTTTTCCGGATCTTCTTTTTTCAGTGCGGGCTTCAGTTCCTCAAGAACCAGCCTTATTTCCAGATTTTCATCCGCGATAAACGCATTGCCAGGATTTGCGATGTAGTCCTGCAGAAGCGCAGATTTTTTTGGATTTTCATGCTGCAGTTTTTTAAGCAGCTTGTCTATGCTGCCAAATTCTGTCCCAATGCGCTGCTTGATGATGCTCCTTTCTGATTCCAGCGAGGCTGCGATGTCCCGCACTTCTGATTCAATGGACAGGAGTTTGTTGGAGACTTCTGAGAACTTCCGCTCATTACTTTCCAGCGCTTCTTTTATGAACGGTATGGCTTTTTCTATTTCCTGCAATTCTGTATCCAGGCGCACCAGCTCTGCTTCTTTATCCTTTACTGAATCGGAAAGCGCAAGGGCATCATTTATTTTTTTCTGGCTGCTCGCATGGTAGTTCCTGGAAAATTCTGCCAGCTGGGTTTCAATGGTCTTTATCTGGGAGGCGATTTTTGCCATGTCATCCTTGAAAAGCTGGAGGTGACGGAACTCCTTGAAGCTGATGCTGCTTATTTCGTTCATGGAGCGGGAAATTGCAGTGATAAACGCATCATAGGAATCTGGCAAGCCGGACAGGGACTGAATGCCTTTTTCACAAAAACGATTTTTCAAGACAGTTACATAATTGTCATCTGCCTGCTTTATGGACAACTCCCTGAGGAGCTGGTCGAGTTTCCTGATTTCTGCAAGCATCGCAGCTTTGGCTGTTTCCAGCTTCTTCTTTTCAGAAATCTCGTTCAGGCCGGACACAGCAGAAGAAACATTGTCAATGCGCAGTTCTATAGCATCCTTGCTGAAGATAGATCTGAACTTGTCCAGCATAATTTAATTTTAAACGCAAAACTATTTAGCATTCACACGTCAGATTAGAAGTAGGTAAAGATGAGGGCATTGTATTTTTTCATGTTTTCTGCTGTAATTGTGCTAGCACTCTCTCTGCCTGCTGCGGCTATGTCCGCTTCAGCAACGCCCGTCGTAGACAGCGCTGTCCAACGAGAACTTGCAGTCAATGAAAAAGTTCCTGTTATCATCCGCTATAAGGAAGGGTACACGCATGAGGATGCTGTATCTGCAGATGGCGTATATGCGGCGATGGGCTCTGGTTTTGACAAGCGAAGAGAGTACAAAGAGATGAATGCTGTTGCTGGCCGCATCAGCAAGGCTGCACTGTATGCGCTGAAGAAGAATCCCTATGTAGAGACTGTTGAGTACGATGCTGTCTTCCAGATTTCGCTTCAGGATGTTCTGCCACTGGTCAGTGCAAACAGGGCGCATAATGCAACAGCCGGCGGCGCGCAGGTGAACGGCTTTGGCGAGACCGTATGCGTACTGGATACAGGCATAAACTACACGCATCCTGACCTAGGCGGGTGCAACGCAACTGCTGATATAAACAACGGCAGCTGCGCAAAGGTGATAGGAGGATATAATTATTGCGTTGACGAGAACTGCAGCACAGAAAACTCCAACCCGCTGGATAACCATGGCCATGGCACTCATGTTTCAGGCATCATTGCTGCTAACGGGACGATCAGGGGTGTTGCGCCTGGGGCGCGCCTAGTAGCCATGAAGACCTGCAACAGCAGCGGCAGCTGTCTCACAAGCGACATTGAGGCAGCAATACGATGGTGCACGAACAATGCCACACGTTTTAATATCAGTGTGATATCTATGAGCCTTGGAGGCGGGCTTTTTCAAAATGCCTGTGATAGCGATGATGTCTCGCTGACAGATGCTGTTAACAATGCAACACGCTTCAATATATCAGTGCTTGCTGCTGCAGGCAATGATGGAAATTCAACCTCAATAAACTCGCCAGCGTGCATAACAAATGTGACTGCTGTTGCTTCTTCTACTAAGACTGATGGTATCTCATCTTTCAGCAACCGCAATGCACTTGTCCGGATAATAGCGCCTGGCAGCAGTATTAATTCTACTGATATCGGCGGCTTGTATTCTATAAAATTCGGGACATCCATGGCAACGCCTGCTGCTGCAGGGGCATTTGCGCTTGTCAGGGCATACGAGAGGCTGGAGAGCGGAACAAATATGACCCCTGCGAGCATCAGAAATGCGCTGAACTCCACAGGCACACCGATTTTTGACTCTGCGAGCAACCGCAGCTATTCGCGGATAAATGCCCTTGCAGCTATCAGTTCTATTGACAACACCCTGCCGAACCTCAGCATTTCTTCGCCGGCAAACACAACATCCAGCACTGCGAACATGACATTGAATTTTACTGTGCATGATAATGTGCTAGTAGACAGATGCTGGTATTTCAATGCAACAGGCGCCAATAACTCTCTGGCCAGCTGCCAGAACATTACTTTCTTTGGCATTGAGGGGCAGAACAACATAACAGTATATGTGAATGACAGCAATGGCAATACAAACAGCAGCCAGCGGTTTTTCAGGATAGACACCATTGCGCCTGCGATTGCAATAGAATCGCCAGCTAACACGACATTCGCGACAAACAACATCACGCTGAATTTCACTGCGAGCGATGCAGCGCTCAGCAGATGCTTTTACTCCCTCAACGGCGGGACGAATGTCACAATCCAGAACTGCAGCAACATCACATTCCTGGCTGCAGTGAGCAGCAACAACCTCACTGTTTATGCCAATGACACTGCGAACAACACAAATTCCTCGCTTGTCAGGTTCTCAGTAAATATAAGCGCACCTATACTCGCAATGCAGTCACCAGAAAACAGGACATATGCAGCCCTCCCTTCCCTGAACTTCACGGTCACAGACGATAATACAGACAAATGCTGGTACTCCTTAAACCAGGGCGCAACCAACACAAGCCTTGCCAATTGTACCAATCTCTCCTCTGTGGGCGCAGAAGGCTTCAACAGGCTCACACTCTATGCAAACGACACCAATGGCAACACAAGCTCCAGCGGGATGAATTTCACAGTGGACACAACAAAGCCCGTCGTCACAGTGCAGAGCCCCCTAAATATAACGTACAATACCACAAATATTACGCTCAACTTCACCCTGACCGACAGCAACACACAGGCATGCTGGTATGTCAATGCCACTGCAAATGTCTCCCTGGCCAACTGCACCAATATAACATTCGTAGCGCCGGAAGGTGCAAATAACATAACTGTCTATGCCAATGACAGTGCAGGCAACACAAACGCCACGCAGACCAATTTCACTGTTGATGTGTCAGGGCCAGCTCTATCCATCAACAACCCGCAGAACAGGACATACAATACAACAAACATCACACTGAATTTCACAGCGAGCGATGCGGCTATTGACCGTTGCTGGTTTGTCAACACAACAGGCAGTATAATCTTCCTCAATTCTGTTTCAGGCGCAGCATGCAGCAATGCAACATTCAATGCGAGCGAGGGATTCAGAAATATCACTGTTCAGGTAAATGACACAGGAGGAAACAGCAACAGCAGCCAGATCTTCTTTACAGCAGACCTTACAGCGCCTGTGCTAAACTTTTCCGGCGGGCCTAACAATGAAATTCTCAATACTACCCATAGCCTTGCCATCAACGTCACAGCCAGCGAAACGCTTTCTGCTGCCATTCTCAACTTCAACGGCACAACCTATAACATGACTAACGCGACTACAGACCGCAGAAATTGGACAATGGCTCTGACAGCATTGCAGGACGGGAACTACACATTCAATGTAAGCGGCAACGACACAGGCGGCAATGCAAACAGCACGTCAAGCCGGTGGGTTTACATCAATGCGACAAGAAATGTTTCTGCTTTTGTCAGCACACTGAACAACACAGCCGCCGCGAACAATGTCACATTCCAGATAAGGAATGCTAGCGCTGCGGTCACAAACAATATTATTGATGTTGTCGGCAACTACACGATCACATTCAATATCAGCAGCCGGATTGTTGAGATAGTAAATTTCACATGGCTAACCGCCAACACAAGCGCAGTCATAAATGTAACAGCCAATGTTGCGAGCACTAACATAACAGCAGCCTTCAATAACTCAGGCGGTGTGCTGGACAGCGTAGTATGGGCGGACATGAACAACTTCACCAGCAATTTTACTCCGCGGGTTCTATTTGGCAACGGGCTTAGGATTTTCTACTACATCAACGGCAGCAGGACAGAACCGAATTATACGAGAATAAACACAACATGCGATGCAACCCGCAGCACTGTGCCATGCTTTGAGCTGAACAGCACCAATGCTGTTGTTTACCTTGCAAACTTCTCAGGCGCTGCAGCAGGCAATGACACAAAAGCTCCCAACCTTTCTGTAAGCTCACCAACAGCTACGACATACGACGCCACAAACATAAGCCTGAATTTCGTCGTTGCGGACAATGTTGCAGTGGACAGATGCTGGTTTGTTCTTAATGGAGGGAGCAATACCAGCCTTGCTAATTGCACTAACATCACCTTTACCGCGGCTGAGGGCACAAACAGGCTCTATCTTTACGCAAATGACACAAGCAGCAACCAGAATGCGAGCAATACAAATTTCTCTGTAAGTTTGCCTTCCCAAGGGAGCAGCGGTGGAGGTGGAGGAGGGGGCGGCGCTGCGACACCGGCAACAGTAAGCACAAAAAAGCAGACATTTGTCTTCTCAGGAGCTGGAACAATCCGCCTGAATGCAAGATCAAACAATACAGCACTTGAGGCCATTGTCATAGAAACAACAAGGCATATGTCTGCCTCGCTGACTGTGGAAAAACTGAATGCAACGAATGTAACCAATGCGACACTGCCTGCTATCACTTATCAGGTCATCGCGATAACCGCGAAAGATTTTACCCCTGCGTTCATGTCGGCAACACTGGAATTCCGCGTGCCAAAAAGCTGGATTGTCGCGAACAATATTAATACCACAACTGTGAGCTTGTACAGGTTACGTCCAGATAATACATGGCTTGCCCTTGAGACCAATCTCATACAAGACAGTTTAAATACATATTTCTATTCTGCGACCACAACAAACTTCTCTGTCTTCGCCATAGCAGGCGCGCCAGAAGCGACGAAAGAGCCAGAACCAACAACGAAAACAAACAGGACAGAGCCACGCATATGCATACAGGTCATCACGCCTGCGACTAACGGGACACATTGTCTGGAGTACAACACGCCCTGCGATGTGCCTGCTGGATGGACACAGGCAGAGAGCTGCGAGTCAGGACAAGGGCTGCAAGAGGGCAGGCAAGAGGGTGCACAGGAAGGGGCGGAAGAAAGGGGAGCGGATCTGCTTGTGTGGGCAGTTGCAGGAGTTATAGTAATCGTTGCTGTTTTTATCCTGAAAAAGAGGATAAAGGAGGCATACTTCGCAAAAGGCTCAAGACGCACTGAGAAGATCTTTGATGCGGAACAAGAAAGATTCAAACTCTCAGCGTTTCAGAGCCGCACCTTGTGAGAACACGAAGAATGCCATTTTTATATCCACGAATCAACAAACCCTTCTCGTAAATATCTAGCAGCGGGTCCCATGGGTTTTTCTTTTTGAGCAAATCAGCAACAACTTCGTAGCTGACAACATCACAACCAACAACCAAATCTCTTCTCACAGAATCTTCGCCTTCCAGTTGTGTCGCTGAGAGCCATGGTATGTTGTTTATTCTGCAGATGCGCTCTTGCACAGCTCTGTCATACTTTCTCAAAGCATCAAAAATAGCAGTATAGCAGCCTTCCTCAATGATGGGAATAAGCGCAGGCGCAGCCCCACAACAACGCCAGAGATCAGGCCAGCTATGTGGGCTATGTTGGCGATGCTGCCGGGGAAGAATGCACCTGCCATGTCCAGAAGGAACCAGAACACAGCAGCCACGAACATGGGCATAGGCACGCCGTAGGTCCAGACAACCATTTTTGGCCGCAGCGCAGCGAGCACGCCGAGCAGGCCGAAGATCGCGCCGCTGGCTCCGAGACTTGCGGAGTAAAAGAACGATGCTACTATGGAGGCGATGATGCCTGTCAGGAAAAATAGTACAAGGAAGTGCTTTGTGCCTATTATCTTCTCCAGAATTGAGCCGAAAAGCCCCAGCGCAAACAGATTGGAGAGAAGATGGACAACAGAGCCGTGCAGGAAGATTGCAGTAACAAGACGCCAGGGCTGGGCTGACACAAGGGCGTTGAGGACAAAGTCTTCTGTGAAGCCGGGAACAAAGCCCTGAATCAAGAAGATGAAGACCATTACAACACAAAGAGCGAGGGCTACAAAATGGAATTTTAGTTGTTTCATGTGTGATTCTTGCTGAAGAATGCATTTATATAAATTTCTGGAATATCGGCTTATAGATTCCTCCCTGCTTGTGATGCCTAAGGAGACGCCTTTTATTGTATGGCGAGACCAATATAACGCCGGCACAAAAGAGCTGCCAGATGGCATCAAAGCCAGCCGACAATATCAAGGCTGCAATAGCCAGCCACGTTATGCTTGCGCCGGCTCTCCATTGAATATTGGACATTACCTATATTTTCCTGTAGTTCTTTTTGGTACACTATCTGAATAACTGACTTTTCTCTTTGCGATCCATTTTATCAGAAAAACAGACGCACAATTTTCACAAATCACTAAAAGTCAGTGCCAGACTATGTAAATCTTTATATAATGGGGAGAGGGAAAAACCTATTGGATAAATTTTTCGCGATGGAGACACAATAATGCGACTCACCATTTCCAAATGCTTCAACTGCAAAAAGAACCGCCTTGTGGACAGGATTGAAGAGAAATGGGTGTGCTTCGCATGCAAGCAGCGGAACCACATCAGTGCAATAAAGACAAAACCCCTCACGAAGTTTTTGGAGGATAACTAGCAGTATTTTTCGTTTTAAGTCGCGATTGAGACACATGACTGCAAGGATGACATCTTCTTTTTCAGGCCAGGGCATATCAAAATCATAATTAACCGCCTTTGGGTATTCTACTATGTCAAAGGTTGTTGTCATCGCTCATGTCAGAAAGAGCATGAAGTGTTTTAGATTTTTTACCCGCCACGCTACTCATAAAACAGCTTCATCGCTATCGGCGTCACTATGACAGTGGCGATCATTGCGAATATTACTGAGGTGTAGACCTGCACAGAGATGAGCCCCAGGACGAACACAAGCTGGGCAAGAGCGATGTTCTCGTTTCCACGTGGCATGAGTGAGATGCCGATGAGCTTGATTTCCTGAAACCTCAAGCCTGCTATTTTTGCAATTACCGATGCGCCGATGAATTTCCCTAAGACAGCTGCAAGGAAGATTGACATTACCAACAGCACATTGATATCCTTGATGATGAGGAGCGTGCCGATGGATGCGTAGAAGAGCGGAATGAAGAGGCCGTGGCCGATGGTTTTCATTTTTGGTTCGATCACAGAAGACGCAAAATGGCTGTTGGCCATTGTCATGCCGGCGAGGAACGCTCCGGCTGCGAGGCTGAGGCCGAGGTTCTGCGTTGCATACGCGAGGAAAAATGCCACAGCTATGGGAAGGGCAAGAAGAATCTGCTCATCATGAAATTTGCTGAAGAGGTTCAGGACATGCCTTACGATTTTCTCTCCTGCTGTGAGCACAACAAGGTACAAGCCAATGGCTATGAAGAATAGGGCACTGACATCGCTTATAATATTTGGCTGCAGGTTGACGGACAAGAAGCTGAAGAGGGAGAGCGCCAGTATGCCTAATATATCATCGGCAATGGTTGTTGCTATGATGAGCTTGCCTGTCGGGGTTGTGAAATGCCTGGTCTTCATGAGAATTGCAAAGAGGGTGCCGTTGCTTGTTGACGTCAGCACAGTGCCTATGGCAAAGCCGATGATGTAATTGTTGAAGAAGATGAGCCCTACGAGCATGCCCAGAATGAATGAGAGCATACCAGCTCCTATGGCAAGCGCTGAGGCGAGATAGATGTTGTTCTTGATGTCTTCAAACTTCACCTCAAGCCCGGCGAGGAAGAGCAGCAGTATGATGCCAAAGGTGATAAAATTGTCCAAGAAACTGCCCACACTCACAAGGCCGATGACCGGGCCAAGCAGGATTCCTGCGAATATCTGGCCTGTCAGAGAGGACACGCCAAAGCGCTCTGTGACTTCGCCCAGGATTTTTGCAAATACTAAGAGCAAACCAATGCTGAGGAGAATAGATTCAAGAGGCATTATTCTTCACTTTTGTGTGTTTTGTGATTATGTTTTTTGGCTGTAGTTGACAATGTCTTCGGTTTGCAGAAATCCGAAGGAAACTCATCATTGCTCTGAAATTTCCGCTGCCTCAGTTCCAACTACTGACAACAGTTAAGCATCTGAAGGATTAAAGATTGTGGTAGCCGTGATAAGAAGAACGAGGCATCAAAATACAGTTTTAAAAAATTATCTGTTAT
>CAYJMB010000030.1:0-3494 GCA_964371455.1 uncultured archaeon
AATTAATCCACAAAAGCTCCTGCAACGAGCAGCGGGAAAACTATTGATGCGTCTGCCTGTATCTTCACTGTATCGCTGTCTGCAGATGCTTTGCCCCATGACTTAGCCTCTTCAGGATATGCGCCAGAATCCGAGCCGTCCCCTTCCATTGCTGTGTTGATGTATATTGCGTATTTTGTACCTTCTCTCATCATGTTGGCATTCATGATATGGTGCTTCGGCAAGCTTCCGCCCAGGATTATTGCGCCTGTTTCCTTTGCATCAAGAACCATGTCTGTCAGCTTCACTATATCATCGCTGACATCTATCTTGAATGCTGGATTTTCTGTCTTGAAGAAAAATATCATATCCCCCATCGATCCGTCAGTTATGCCGGGGCAGAAGACAGGTATGTCATTTTTTGCAGCCCAGTACAGGACAGATGTTTCATCCGCCAGCTCCCCGAGTTTTTTGCATATTTCAGAGGGTGTTGCTATCTTTCCTGTCTGTTTTTGCTCCTGATAAAGCTGCTTCAGCAGAGGTGTGAATATTTTTTCAAATTCTATGTACCTGTCATTCGGGACCAGGATATTGCCAATCCTGTTTATGCCCTTCTGTCTCAACTCTGCACCATCCAGCCGGAAATCTCCCAGCAGGAAAGGCTTGAGCGTCTTGATGACATCCTCTTCCACGCCTCCCGCAGTCGTGACAATCGCATGAACCATCTTGTTTTTTACAAGGTGCAGTATTGCCTCACGAACGCCAGAAGAAATCATATTTGATGTATAGCCAAGAAATATCGTGACTTTTTCCTCGCGCATCTTCTTTGCGATTTCTATTGCCTTTCCAAGATGCGACGCCTGGAATCCTGTTGTTGCATAGTTCTTGAGAAAGGCTTGCATGTCTAAGCCATTGGAAAAGTCATAACCCTTGATGTGTACGCCCTCCGGCTCCTCAGATTCCTTGAAGATGCTGTCTTTGGCTTTGTCTAAACCGACCATACTTCTCTGCTTGCGAGAAAGCTTAAGAATGTTATTTTCATTCTTGCAAAGAGGCTTTTTTGGCTGCAGGCGAAAAGAAATTTGTCAAGTATATCGTCCCAGTAAGACCGATGGATACCGGGTTGTCAGCATCTGCCTTCTGCAAAAAGCCTGCGATGCAAAACAGATAATCTTAAATATTATAACCCTGCAAAATTAAAACGGCAATAAAATTAAGGAGACTAACAGAAAACAAGATGAACAGCAACGCACCAACAATGGACTCAGGCATTTTCTACGGCTATAGAAGAGAAAACAACAAAATAAGAACATATTTTCCAGAGGACTCTCTCTATGAGGCATACCTGCCCTTAGTCCTGCGTGCGATCAGCCCGCATTTCTTGGACGGCAGAGAGGTAGAGGGCAAAGACCCTCTGAAAGAGGGGGTACGAGTTAAATCCATATCAATTCATGAGGAGCTGGAAAGAGCCCCAAATAATAAAAAATACAACACGTCATCTACTATCAGCATTGGTATTCCTAACGATCCACTATCTGCTGTAAAAACACATGAATATCTGTTTAGAAGAAAAGGCAACGATTCTGAAGCGCCGACAAGCCTTGTCTGGGTTGATAGAAAACCTGTTGTGCGTAATGGGTATCCAAATGTATGATGTAACAGATACTGAAAAACTCTTTTTAAGTCCTCTTCAACAAAAATACAACTATGTTCTCGGAATTCCGCAAAGAGTGCAAGAAGCTTGTGCCTGCTTATGCATCTTATCTGGAACTGCCGCCCACTGGTATTGCAGATCTGGCCCTGCCGTGCTTTTCAATGGCGAGGGAGCAGAAGCGTGCGCCGCAAGAAATAGCAAAAGACATTGCAAGGGCAATAAAAATTCCAAAAGGTTCTCTTGTCCGGAAAGTTGAAGCCAACGGCCCCTATGTCAACTTCTTTATCAGGTATGCTGCGTTCATGCCGGTTGTCTTGAAAGCTGCAGTAAAGCCTGGCTATGGCTCTGGCAAGAAAAAGAAGGAGACAATCGCGATCGAATCACCTGGCCCTAATACAAACAAGCCGCTGCATCTTGGTCATATCAGAAACATGGCTATTGGAATGTCACTATCAGATATTCTGAAATTTGCAGGTTACAGGACAATAAATGTTGATATAATCAACGACCGTGGAGTCCATATCTGCAAATCCATGCTTGCATATCAAAAGTTTGGCAAAGGAAAGCTGCCTAAAAAGAAGTCCGACCATTTTGTCGGTGATTTCTATGTGCTCTTCTCCAGAGAGCTTGAAGGAAAACCAGGCATAGAAGAAGAACTCAGGGAGATGCTTCTTGATTGGGAAAAAAATGACAAAAAAGTCCGTATGCTCTGGAAAAAAATGAACTCCTGGGCGGTAAAAGGTATGAAGGAAACGTACAATCGTTTCGGGATGCATATAGACAAGGCATATTACGAAAGCGATCATTATCTCAAAGGCAAGAATATCGCTCTGGCAGGAGTGAGAACAGGCGTATTCAAAAAAGATGCTGATGGCAATGCCATTGCAGATCTGGAAAATCATGGTCTCGGCAAGCGCGTGCTGCTGAGGCAGGATGGAACAAGTGTTTATCTTACACAGGACATTGCACTGGCTATAAAGAGGTACAAAGATTTCCGCATGAACAGTATGATCTATGTTGTAGGAGCTGAGCAGATAGATCACTTCCGGGCGCTGTTCAAGATCTTTGACATCCTTGGCTATCCGTTTGCCAAAGGCTGTTATCATCTTGCCTACGGCATGGTCAATCTCCCTGAGGGAAAGATGAAAAGCCGCGAGGGCACAGTAGTGGATGCCGACAACCTGATGGACGAGATGCACCAGCTTGCGGCAGGCGAAATAAAGCAGCGCGATCCTAAAATTTCAGAGAAAGAGCTGGAAAAACGTGCAGAGAAAATAGGCCTTGCTGCTATAAAATATTACATCCTTAAGTTCGATGCGCTAAAGACAATAACTTACGATCCCAAAGTCTCCCTGGATTTCCAAGGCGATACAGGCCCGTATGTCATGTACACGTATGCCCGCTGCAAGTCTATCATGAGAAAATCCAAAGCCAGGATGAAATTCGTCCCTTTAGGCCCGGCAGAAGAAGAACTTGTCAAGAAGTTATCCATGTTTCCTGAGGCTCTCCATCACGCAGCCAGCGATTACAAGCCTCATGTTATTGCAAACTATGCATTCGAACTTGCCTCGCTGTTTAATGAGTACTATCATTCTGTGAAGGTTGTCGGCTCTGATAAGGAGAGCGGACGCCTGGCTTTGGTGGGTGCCATTGCCAATGTGCTGAAAACATGCCTTGAGTTAATGGGCATAGAGACCTTGGAGAAGATGTGATTTCATTTTTTTGCAACGACAACAAGTTCTTTTTCCTTGCTGTCTATCGTGAATTCATCAACCGCGTTAATTCCGGCAATTTTGTTAAGAAGGATGCCTCTCTTTTCTGTAAAATTATCATCGTTATAGAATATTGATGCTATCAAAAT
>CAYJMB010000030.1:3594-4728 GCA_964371455.1 uncultured archaeon
TTCTGTCAGGTTCCAGAGCAGTGATATTTTTTGTGTCAATGCCTTTCTCCTGTAAGAACTCTTCCAGATAACCAGAACCTGCGCCTATGTCAATAACCGATCTGCTTTCTAGCGTGTTAATGAATTCGCTTCCCAATCTGACAAATATCTTTTCAAATTTTTCCATCTGTATAGAACGCCATGATCCGTAAACATGCGAAAACATGAGTTCAATTGTGGCAGGAAAACTATAAATGTAACCCTTAAGCTGTCAGTGTGCTATGCACTCTAATCGCAATTTAATAGTAATGGGAGTTTCTGACAGGTGAAGTTTAAAACGATTCGGAGATTCATTTTATATAATGGTAACAGAAGACGTAGCAATTCTGCTAAACGGCGAAGAGCTGCCTACAAATGAAAAAATACGCTATCTTACTGTGGAGATTCTTTCACAAGAGGAAAGGGACCGCATAAAAGACCTGCAGGAAAAAATTGAGAAGCTGCTGGAGTCAGGAGCTATCCAGCCGGAAGTCGCATCGCGGCTTGATCTCGTTTTTGCCTCGCTGGAAAAAATAGCAGAACGTGTAGACGAGATGAAAAGGCCATACGATCTTGATATAGTGATAGACGATGTAAAGCACAAATTATCCGAGATGACAGCAGAACTGGACAGAGTTTCAAGCGGGGTCTCAAAAAAACTGGACTCTTCATTGCAGAGATACGACGCAAAAACAGATGCGATCACAGATACGGTCTCTTCTATTGCTTACATAAAAAATGACATGCAGGCTGCACTCTCTGGCATGGAATCCTATGGAAAGATAATGGAAAGCCGGCTTACAGCCCTCACCGACAGTCTCAGGAATTTCCTCGCAGGTTTTGAGAGAAAGATTGAAGATCTTGGCAGAGTTTCCGGCTCACTGGAAGTCATGAAAGAGGAAGTTGAGATGGGCATAGGCGATGCAGCAAACAGGCTGCAATCGCAAATTGATACATTTTCATCAGATGTTTCCGGCCTTGGCGAGGCAAAGAACGATTTTGTTGCCCTCCAGGACAGCGCAAAGGAAACAAACATCAAGCTCGCAATTCTCATTGATTCTGTTGAGCAGAAGGTCTTTGAGCTCACAGAGCTGTTCAGCAACGTTGAAAACATAG
>CAYJMB010000030.1:4828-8576 GCA_964371455.1 uncultured archaeon
ATAGCAAGTTTCATGAAAGAGTTCATAGAACACGCAGAGGAGCGATCCATAAAGCTTGATAACATGCTTTCGGATTTTGATGCATTCCGTGACAGGCTTAATGAAGAAGTCAAAAAGATTCTTGACTTGGTGGATGAAAGGACAGCCACTGTCGGGGTGGCTGCCATGGAACTGTCATCCCTGCGCTCTCAGCTTGATGCGAAATTTGAGGACCTTGATGCGATAAAGGACGAGATGTCAGAGGCTGCCTACAGCATCAACAAAAATGCGCCGCTCATGGAAAAAGCAGCAGCTGATATACTGGACATTCATTCTCTTGTTTCTACAAGCGCTGAGAGGCTGGAAAGGTCTGCAGATGATCTGCGGAGCATGGCGCAGCAGTCTGAAGATTTCATTTCTACGCAAAAGTTTATTTCCGCTGAATTGAAAACAGCCACTGATACAGCAGAAAGAACCATGAACACGATGCGATCCCTGGAGAGCCAGCTGGAAGAGACTTCACGGGCCGTTGACAGAAAGACAGACGACATACTGAACGTGCTTTTCAGGAAAGTCAATGAACTGGAAAATATCAACACCTCTATTGAAAAGAATTCTGCAGAAATACACTCAGCAGCTGCCAAGCTGGAAAATATTGTTGATAAGCTGGCCACATCACCTCAGATAAAGTCATTGGCAAGAGCAAGAACGCGAAAGAAACGGGCAGGAAGAAAAAGACGCAGGAGAGTCAAAAGACCGAGGAAAGCGAATGTTGCATTGGTAAAAAAGAGGCCAGCCAAAGCATTGAAAAAACTTGAAGACGATGCCCTTGATCTTCTCATATTCAATTCCCTGAAAAATATCAGGATGACCATTGACTCTTTAGCAGGGGCCACAAACGTCAATGAGGCGCGCCTGCGAAAGAGGCTAAAGACCCTCATCACCGAAGACAAAA
Source organism: uncultured archaeon (assembly GCA_964371455.1). Taxonomy (GTDB): domain Archaea; phylum Aenigmatarchaeota; class Aenigmatarchaeia; order GW2011-AR5; family GW2011-AR5; genus JACQNX01. The sequence goes on from CAYJMB010000030.1 coordinate 5,763, forward strand.
TAAAGAAAGAGCGCCAGGGCCGCTACGTTTTTTACTCCTCTAATGTTGAAGTTGTGTAGGCGTTACAGCTAAAGCCTCTTCATGAGGCTCACTGTCTCTTCTTTGAGAACTTTTCCTGTTTCAGCATCAATGTCAAAACTTGTAGCTGTTATATCAGCAGCCACGAGGGTGATAGTCCATACCAGCTGCTGCGCTGTGTGCAAAGAAATGAGGATATTAATAATCTTCTTGTTGAAATTTTTCAGGGCTGTGTCCATGGCTTCCACGACACCTATTTTCATGTTAGCTGCGTTGAGCTCTTTCATGTCCTTCTGGGCAGGCATCTCGTCGCCGAGAGTGACAAAGCTGTCGTTCACAAAGCAGTCCCGCGTTTTTTTCGTTTCAGGGTTGTAAAATAGCAGTGTCCAGTCTGTAATGTCTTTTCCTTCTTCAGTAATAGAAAAAATAGAAGCAAGAAAATAGTTATCCAGGCTCATGACCTTCATGTCGCTCATGGCCTTTCCTATGGCGGTTTCAAGTTCCATCAGGCTACACTTCTTTCAGTGTCTTTGCAACAAAATCTATTACATTCTGGTCCAGCGGCACGGTAAAAGACTTCCTGTATTTCTTGTCGCCGCCCTGCGCATAAAAGCCGCGGCTTATAGAAATAAATTCGTTCTCCCCGTTCTCTGCTATCGCTTTCTTCCTGGCAACTTCTATGAACTGCGAGTTGTTGTTGCCGAATTTTACTTCTTCGGCTTTGAGTGTTTCAAATTGCACCATATTTTGACCTCCTAGTCTATAAGGCTTAATGTTAATTATGATCGGTAACTTTTTAAGGGGATTTTCTGGTTAGTTTGTGTATCTTGAAGGTGACTCGCTTCCTAGCTGGCCGCGTCCGATTTCATCCCTCAGAAGGAGAAAGTCTTTGCTGTCTTCCAGATACATCCAAAAGAAATTGTCGTCGGCAGCGAGCCTCTCGTCGTTTTTCAGTATTTCTAGGTAGTCCAGTAATTTCTGCGTGAGCTGGTAGGCTGTCTGCAGCTCTCTTTCGCCCATCATGTAGTATATCTTGCTTCTTGTCGCGTCCCTGAATTCCATATATGCTCTGACTTTTTGGCATTGTTCGCACTCTTTTTGGGTTTCATTCGCTGATTTTCCTGTCGAACTTGTCGGCTTTCTGCACGCCTCAAACCACTTAATGAAATAATTTCTCATCGTTACGCTTTCTCCGAAATCTTTTTACATGAAGCTTGCTATGCTCCGTTGTTTCAGCAGCACGCTCTGCTTCCTGTATTTCCAGAACTTCATCCTGAGCTTTCCTTCGATATAATGCAATGCAGACTGCATGTCATGAAATATCTTCGGCTCCCTTGCAAGCGCGGCCCTGGATGTCTCTCTCACAAGCCACACGCCTAAGGGCACATAACCTGGATAGCTCTCCCTGAACACTATTGTGCCGGCCTGCCTCCCCATTTCATGAAGCTTCTCTACTATGGCGAGCCTCGTGGAATAATAGCACCCGCCAATCTGTGCGTAATCTTTTCTGCCTTGATAAGGCTCCCAGTCAGAGAATATGAGTTCCTCGTTTCCCAGCACCCGTATAAAAACTTCCAGGAATTCGTATTGCCACTGTGTCGGCATCAGCAAGATAATAAAATAGTTGTTGAGGGCATGAAATTCATAAACCTGATAGCTATCCAGTGCCGGATACGCCTTGACGCGGGCCAGAAGGTTTTTCCCTATGATATCGTCCACAGCTGTTATGCTCCACCTTGTCGGAACAAGTTTTCTTTGCTTGCCGATTCCGAATGCTCCTACGCTTAATGACTTTTGAAGCTGTGAAATAAGTAGCCCTTTTTCGTAAAGGCCGACAATAGCCCTCGAAGCGGGTAAATCAGCGTCATAGTAGGCTTTTTCCATATGCTTTTCATAGCGGACATTGGATATCTCCACAGATTTCAGTGGCGCGCTGGGACCAAATGGCTGGTGTTCTTCATTGAATGCATAGCCTCTGGGCTGCCTGAGAAATTCTGCATGCGCGTCTATGGAGCGCGCAGAGAGGGCTATGTCCCTCATCTTGTCCACTATTTTATTATCCAGGTCCGTGATCTCTACTGCCTGCATGCCGCGCGCCAGCTGCATCCTGAAGGCAGCAACATCGTGTGCATCCATACCTGAAGGAATCCATTGCTCCGGGGTGTCAAGCTGCGTGGTATCTCCTTTCTGTTCTGCAACGAGAGGGCCCACAAAAACTTTTGGATAATTCTGCCTGCCTATAAACACTGATGGCGGGGTGCTCCCCTCTATTTTTGTCCCTAACCTCTTCGTCGCGAATTTTGGCGTGAGCCTTTCCAGATAGCGAAGCTTTGCCTTGTACATATTGTAAAAATGTCAGCCAGATTATAAAAAGCAGAGCCGGGCAGATGAAATATGAAAAGTGCGAAAAGTGCCAGAACTAAAACATTTTCTTACAATTTACCGTATCTTTATTTCTTCTTTCCTGCTTTTTCCTTTTCCGCCACAGGCTTTGCCTGCTCGGCCTTTTCCCTGCGTTCCCACTTCATGTCCTCAATCTCAATCCATGCGACAACAATACCGATGAATATCAGCGCCAAGCCAAACAAGCCGAAGAATACGACCAAGAAAGCCTGGAATGTGCTCCCCACAGTTATGGGAACAAACTGCTTGAGCCAGTTAGCAGGAAGATACCAGTATACTCCTATGAGAAATATGATAATGCCGACAATCATTTTTACAGCCGAATGCATCTGACACACATCCTCATTTTATTGCATCGTTTTTATTATCAATTAAAAAATAAATATATAAAGG
>CAYJMB010000031.1:0-8445 GCA_964371455.1 uncultured archaeon
TCATCACCACTCCCTCTCCACTGCAAACATGACAAATGCTTCAAGCTCCTTCTTGGCGCTGCTGTCTTTCAGGACATGCTGGACAGCGTTCCAGGCATTCAGGACTAATGCTTTTGCGAACTGCTTGGCATAATTTATTGAGCCATATTTATTCAGGATTTCTATTGCTTCTTTTATTTTTTTCTTATCGGCTGTATGGCTATTAAGAATATGGATGAGACGTTTTTTGTCCCTGCTATTTGCCTTCTGCAACGCATGTACCACGATCAAAGTTCTCTTACCCTCGGAGATGTCAGATCCGAGATACTCTTTTGTGAACTGGTTTTTGCCTGAGGTTGCGGTGAGATTGAGGATATCGTCCTGGATCTGGAAACCGACACCTATTGCTTCTGCGAGCGCGCCTATTTTTTCCACTGTCTTTTCATCTGCGCCAGCGACAATGGCGCCGACCTTGGCTGCACATCTAGCGAGGGTGCCTGTCTTGTATGCGCACATCTGCAGGTACTCACTTTCTGTAATTGTATCTGCGTCTGCGATACCTTTATGCCATGCGATATCCATGGCCTGCCCGAAATGTATATTGATCAGTTCCTGGGCGTATGTTTCGTAAATTTTCAGAAGCTTTTTCTCGCCATATTTTTCCCTGTTTTTCAGCAGGACAAGAAGAGGCAGGTAATACATGGCTGAGCCGACATTGACTGCAACGTCGATGCCGAATAGTTTATGAATGCAGAGTTTTCCTCTTCTTATTTCTGAACTGTCCTCAATATCATCATGAACAAGAGATCCATCGTGGATCACTTCAAAGAGCACTACAAGATCTTCATATTTCCTGAGATCGCCGCCAAGAGCTTCGCATACGATGGAGAACAGAACAGGCCTCCAGCGCTTTCCTCCCCTGTCCAGAAGGTCCCAGAATGGCTTTGCGATGGCTGCGTTGGCAGGGCGCGGGTCGTGCGCATATCGCGCAGGACCGAGGGCAAATTCAAGCCTTTTTTTATTGTAATTTCGCGGGATGTATTTCTCGATGATCCTGTCAATTCTTTTGGAACGGTTCCGGAGGAGATTTTCTATTTCTGTGCTGTTGGCACGCTTCATTATAAAGGTTGGTTGCACATTCTTTAAAAAACTATTATCTTCTTCTTTTTCTATATTTTTCTATTTCGTTTATGCTATAATCAACCAAATCAGATGTTATGAACAAAGCAGATTTTTCTTTCAAATCCCGGGACTGTTTCCATGCGGCTCCACTAAAACAAACATTAAATAATATCAAACAGAATAACAGCATAGAATAAGGTGACAAAAATGCCTGCTCCGTATAAACGAGGGTACCATCATACGAAGTCCAAGGGTCACGAGTCAGGCGTGACATGCGGCTTCTGCGGACGCCAGGTACCGCGGTGGAAGACCATTGCATCATACAGGGGATTCGGCATAACAGACCCGGTGCTGAGAAAGCAGATAGACAGGAGATTTGTGAGCACGTTCCAGAGGAAGATATATGCGTGCCCGTCATGCGCAAGATTCAGGGGCATTGTCAGGATAGGGTCAAGAAGCCAGAAAAGAGACAGAAATCTATAAAGTCAGGCCAAAAGAAAGATATAGGTGTCCAAGAAAATAAATTCTTTTCTCGTTTAACTATAAACCAACGGAGAGCGGGGATGAATGATAGACAAGCTCAAGGGTTTGACAGCGATATCCAGAAAAAAGAAAAATAAAGAGGCTGTGCTGCAGGGTTCAAGAGCCGGGCAGATGCTTTCTATACTGAAGAAAAGCCATGGCGATGCGAGCAAATTTACTATATATCCTGTTCGTTCTGTAACAACACTGCCCAAGCCTGTTGAGGGGATGCATGCTAATATCATTTATCCTCTCATAAGACCGTACGCATATGCGAGCATAAAGTTCGACAACAAGGAAGGCCTCGTGGTCTACAATGTCATTGAGCCTAACCTTACTGCTCATGAGCAGCAGGTGCTTGCCAAAATAAAAGAAGGGCTGGTCCAGGTCATCGACATAAGCCTGGAAGATATCAAAGAAGAAAGTGTTATGGTTTTTCTGGAAGAGAGCACAGACAGGCTGCTGGATGAATACGGGTTCAATCTTAGCAGAAAGGAATATGTCAAGATCATGTACTACATATACAGGGATTTTGTTGGACTCAACAGGATCGAACCATTCATGCACGACCCTTATATAGAGGACATAGCTGTTGACGGCGTTGGCATACCGGTCTATATTGTGCACCAGAAGTTCGGCTCTATGCGGACTAATATTGTTTACAACGAGATTGAAGACTTGAGGGAATTTGTCACAAAGCTCGCTGAACGATGCGACAGGTACATAAGCTACGCAGAGCCGCTGCTGGACGGCTCGCTGAAGGATGGGACAAGAGTGCAAGCCTCCTTAGCAAGCGATGTCACAACAAGGGGACCGACGTTTTCGCTGAGAAAATTCAAGGAACTCCCGCTCACGCCTGTGGATATGGTGAGGCTCAACACTGCAAATGCTGAAATGCTCGCTTACATCTGGTTCATTATTGAGAACGGCTCCAATATCCTGCTGGCTGGCGGAGTTTCGACTGGAAAGTGCGTAACAGGTGATTGCTGCATGCAGATGGCGGACGGCAGCATAGTCAGCGCCGAGGAATTATACAGCAACCTTGGCATCAAGAAAAAATACGGCATAATGACGCTGGAGGGCGGCATGAAGAGCTACCCTTTCCCTGTGAACAAGTTCTGGAAATTTGATGCGCCAGATTTTCTGTCAAGAACAGAAACGCAAAGGGGGTCCAGCGTTGTGACTACAATGGAACATGAATTCATAGTAATGAGAAACGGGAGAATTGCCAGACTCAGGGCAGACAGGCTGGCAAAAGGCGACTATATTGCAACCCCGAGGGTGACGAGAACGATTACAGAAAAGCAGAAAATAAACCTGCTGGATTATGACATCAACGCTTATGCAAGAAACAACTATGATACAGTAAAGAAAGCAGCGGAGAAGCTCCTCGCAAAGCACGGTTCACATGCAGCAATATGCAGGCATTTTGGCATAAAATACAAAACCTTTGGCGAGTGGCTGAAGAATAATGCTATCCCATTAAAAATGCTGAAAAAACTGTGCGCGGAAGCAGAGATCACAATTGGCGAAGATGATATAAATATGTTGTCAGCAAAAACCAGCAATCTGGCTATCAAACCCATCAAGGAAGTTTCAAAACAGCTGGCAAGAATTGTGGGCTACATAATGGCAGACGGCCATATAGACAAGACGACAGCCAGGCTGTTCAATGAGGAAAAGATAATCAGAGATGATTTTGCCAAATGCATAAAAGATACTTTCGGGATAGAGGCAGTCAGCCGCAAATACGGGAAAAGGGTTGCTTATTCAGAAGCAAGCTCGTCTGTTATAGCAGAAATACTGACTAAAGTATTCGGGATAAAGCGCGGCAAAAAGGCTGACACGTGCTTCGTGCCGCAGATTCTTCTCAGAAGCCCTGATGACGAAGCCGCTTCCCTGCTTTCAGCGCTTTTCGATTGCGAGTCCCATGTATCCAAAAAACAGTGCGAAATAGAATTCTCGACAGCAAGCGAAAAATTAGCAAAGCAGATCCCTTACCTCCTGCTGAGATTCGGCATAATTGCCAGGGTATCCAAAAAACCAGCCGGCGACAGAACTTATTACAGAATACGCATAAGCGGCAAGGAGAGCCTGGAACTGTTCAAAAACAAGATAAGCTATACAAGCCTGAAGAAGTCGCAAGCGCTGGACGCGATAATAAGAAAAACCAGAAGATACCAGACAAATGTCGATTCCGTGCCTGTTGGCCCCGTTATAAGGAAAATTTTAGAGGAATACAACATATCAAAATCGCAACTGGCTAAAATGTGCGGGACCAAGAGAGAAACGATACGGGACATAACAAAAGACAAGGTAAATCCCAGCAAAAATATGCTAAGGCGCATCGCTTTTGCCCTTCCAGAGTGCCAGGATACTCTTTATTTAAGGGCGCTGGCCGACGCAGATATTTTCTGGGACAGAGTAGTGAAGGCTGAGAAAATCATAAACACAGAATTCAAGCATGTTTATGACGTAACAGTTGACGGCACGCACAATTTTGTGGCAGGCAATTTCGGCGGGATGTTTATTTCCAATACATCAATGCTTAACGCTGTCTCCATGTTCATTCCTGCAGACGCTAAAATAGTGAGCATAGAAGACAGCGTTACAGGCGATACAGAGATAGTAATCAAGGAGCACGATAAAATAAAGACTGTAAAGATAGGAGAATTTATTGATACGCTTCTCGCAGAAGAAGGCTACACAGAGAGAATCACAAACAAGAAAGGCATAGAAGTTCTTACAATAGACGGAGACTATAAAATGACTTTCAAGCACGTGGGCACCTTTCTAAGACACAAGGTCACAAAGGATATTTATGAGATAACCACGGCAACAGGGAGAAAAGTAAAAGTAACCAAGGATCACTCATTATTTGGACTGGACGAAAACGGCGAAATAGTCCCTTCAACGCCAGAAGAGCTACAAAAGCTCCGGTTTTTGGCTGTTCCGCGCCTTGTTCCATGGGCAGGAAGGGAAACAAAAACACTAAATCTTCTTGAATATCTAGACGCATTCAAAGGAGACTTTATTAGCGGAACATTAGGAGAGGTTTTTGAAAAAACAGATTATAACGAATTTAAGAAATTGGGCATCCCGCAACAGAAATACAGATATTGGAAAAAGCATCGTATTATAGAGGCTTCGGTATTCAAAAAACTACTCAGAGACAAGACTTATATAGAACCGGGAAAACTGCAGATAATTGGAAAAAGAAAGAGCAAGCCTATTCCTGTTTTATTTGATGTTTCTGATGAATTTCTAGAATTTCTGGGGCTTTGGCTCGGAGATGGCTGTTTTGACAGCCATAACAAAAATAGAGTTATTATTTCCAATATAGACAAAGAGTGTATAGAATGCGTAAATAACGTAGCAGAAAAGCTAGGGGTGCATGTCAGCCTTATGCCTGATAAGGTATCGATGAGCGTCAATTCAACACTGCTTTACAAAATGATGCTAGCACTAGGATTCAATGGACATGCTGATACCAAGAGAGTGCCTGAATTTATCTTTAATCTTTCCCAAAAACAAACAGCAGCATTTTTAAGTGGCTACTTTTCTGCAGATGGTTGCGTCAAAAATTTTGAAGTCAGCTGCTCATCCCAAAGTCTTGGGTTGCTAAATGACGTTCAGACACTATTGCTAAGATTCGGTATAATTTCAAGAATTTCCCATTATCCAAGAAAGGGCAACTGCAGAGAACTTTCCATCTCCTCCCATGAGAATATTGAAAAATTCAAGGAGATAGGATTCCTACAGGAAAGAAAAGCTGCAAAGGTCATCATGCTTTCTGAAAGAAAATCACACCACACAAAAACAGATATTATACCACTGGGCGAAGGACTTTTGCAGGAAATAAATAGATTCGAGAAACTTTCCTGGCCTTATCGCAACGGCTTGCAAAATATAGGCAGGCAATTTCTTATGGAGATAAACGAGGATGCGGATTCAGAAATAATTGATAGGCTGGCACATTCTGATATTTTCTGGGACAGGGTAAAGGAAATAAGAAAACTCCCACGACAGCAGATTTATGTCTATGACATAAGCGTCCCTGAAACAGAAAACTTTGTCGGCGCAAACATACTTCTGCATAACACTCGTGAGCTAAATCTGCCTCACGAGAACTGGGTGCCTGGCGTGTCCAGGGCGGGATTCGGCGGCAGCAAGGTCGGTGAGGTCGGAATGTTCGAGCTGCTGCGCGAGAGCTTCAGGCAGAACCCTGACTACCTCATTGTAGGGGAGATCAGAGGCAAGGAGGCATATGTCATGTTCCAGGGCATGGCATCTATTCCTGGGGAGGAGAAGGTCGCAGTGCTTAATGATGAGCACCTGAAATTCATCCCTATAGGCGAAATGGAAAGCAAGACATACAAGACATTTACACTGGATGCTGAAAGCGGGGAGATAAAAACAGCGCCTGTGAAGGCGAGAGTGATGCACAGACCGCAGTCTGTGCTGTACAGAATAACAACCAAGTCAGGAAGAGAGGTTGTCACGACAGCATACCATTCGCTCTTTACATTTGACAAGGGCATAAGACCTATAGAAGCGGAGAAGCTCAGAAAAGGGGATGTTATAGTAGTGCCCGGAAGAATTCCTTCGGGATTTGCAGATATGGATTTCCTTGATCTTACAGGGCTTGAGAGCGCAAGGATTTTTGCTCCTGAATATTTCAAGAGGGCTGTGAAAAAGCTGGGCTTTGAAAAGGCATCAAAGATATGCGGAGTCAAATCAATTTCAGATTACTATGCCAACTTCAAGAGAGCCCAGCCTGCGTCTATGAAGGCTGATAAATTTTTCAGACTTATGAAGGAAGCGGAGTTAGACGTTGACAAATCAAAAATACAGGTTAAATTTCTCAGGAAAAGCAGGCCATATCCGGCACTCGTAAAGATTACGCCAGAATTTCTGAGGCTAATTGGATATTATTTATCTGAAGGCAGCCTAAACCAATCAGGGAAAAACAGCCGCATATCTATTTACAACAAGAATCCGGAAATCCTGGAAGACATGAGAAGATGCGTAAGGGCTATGGGAGACATAAAAATAAGAGAACGCATCACAGAGGGCTATGGCACCTGCACGGAGATTGCATTCAGCCACAAGGTTTTGTTTGAGCTGCTGAGACAGAAATGCGGCATGAAATCGCAGGAGAAAAGAATCCCAGATTTTATATTCGGTCTGCCAAAGGAAAAGATAGGCGCATTTCTCTCTGCGCTCTTCAGCGGAAACGGATATTTTTCTAAAACAAGATTCGGATACTATACCTCTTCCAGGGAGATGGCAAACAACATCGCATACCTTTTGCTTGTGTACGGCATTGTTGCGAGAATAATTAAGAAAAAAAGCAGGAATCATGAGGGCAAATATGAATACGACTTGATGTTCTGCAGAAGAGGCGAAAGAGAGGAGTTCCTCAAATTCGTCAAGCCTGTTGGGAAACAAGCAAAAATAGAAGATGTTAAAATAGTAAGCAAGAACGATAAATTCAAGGATGTATTTCTTGACAGGATAAAATCCGTAGAGAAGATCGAACTCGACAAGCCTGTGGACGTCTATGACCTCGTTGTGCCGGGCACGCAGAGCTTCTTAGGCGGGTTTGGCGGCATTGGGCTTCATAATTCAGGGCACCCTTCAATCAGCACAATACATGCCGGAGGCATTGACGATCTCCTGAAAAGGCTGCAGACAAGGCCTATAAATCTTTCAGCAGGGCTCATAGAGAGCCTGGATGTTGTTGTGGTTATGATACATGCCAGGGAAAGAGGCAAATCAGCGCGAAGGGTAAAAGAGATCATAGAAATTGAGAGCATAGATGCGCAAACAGGAACTCCCAGAACAGTCAAGGTATTCACGTGGATACCGCATGACGACGCTTTTGAGTACAGAGGGGATTCATGGCTGCTGCACAAGATTTCTACCCAGAAAGGCCTTGCCATGACCAACATAATAAGGGAACTGGCGCGCAGGAAAAAATTCATAGAGTGGATGACAGAGAAAAATATTGTGACAGTGAAGGAGCAGGCAAAGTATATCAATTTATATTACAAGAATCCAAGAGCTGTGGACAGGCTTCTGGCCGGCGCCAAGTTATCAGAGGAAGAGCTGCATGAATAGAATATCTTCCGGCATACCCGGGCTGGACAAAATAATCGGCGGAGGCATGCCGGAAAAAGACATAGTGCTTCTCAGCGGCGAGTGCGGCAGCGGGAAGTCTATATTCGGGATGCAGTTTCTAACGGCATTAGGGGACAGGGGTATCTACGTAAGCTTTGAAGACGAGGTACCCAAGATTGTTGAGACGGCTGCCCTCTTTGGCTGGAACATCAAAGCCCTGGAAAAAGCGGATAAGCTGAGGATATTCAGGTACGACCCTTTCAAGCTGGAGGATATCATTGAGGTTGTAGAATCGCAGATAAGGGAGATCAATGCGCAGAAGGTTGTGCTGGACTCTGTCTCTGCCATGGGCATGTACATGAAGGATGTTTCTGAAATCAGGAGAATGATACTGCAGATAGAGAATGTGCTGAGAAAAAACAACTGCACAACACTGCTGATATCAGAGATTGTGCCGGGCAAGCATGGCATATCGCGCTTCGGCGTGGAGGAATTTGTCACTGATGGAGTTATCGTGATGAGAAAATACCTTCTGAATGGCGAGTTCAAGAGAGGTCTTACTGTCGTGAAGATGCGCGGGACGGAGCACAGCAATGCCATTCACAGCTATGAGATCTCCAGAAAAGGAATAACTGTCGGGGAGAAGATGAAGGTTTGATCTGCTGAAGATATGCTGAACTTTGACACTATTTAACTTTG
>CAYJMB010000032.1:0-5375 GCA_964371455.1 uncultured archaeon
ACATCCATCTGCGCTTTCTGGAGCTTGCCGCTGTAATCAACATAGACTGTCTTGACTTCTGAGAATTCGTCAATGCCGAGGATGCCGCCTTCTCGTGCTGTGCCGCTCTGCTTCACGCCGCCGAATGGGAGATGAACTTCGCTGCCTATTGTGGAGGAGTTCACGTACGTTATGCCTGCTTCTATTTTTTCTAGGGCACGGAATGCTGTGTCTATGTTTTTTGTGTAGATTGCCGAGGAGAGTCCGTACTCAACGGAGTTGCAGGCTTCTATGGCTTCGTTCAGGTTTTTGACAGAAATCACAGAAACGACTGGGCCAAATATTTCCTCCTGCGCAATTTTCATGTCTATAGTCGCATTGGTGAAGATCGTCGGCTCAAAGAAGAATCCCCTGATGCCCAGGCGCTTGCCGCCACACAGGAGCTTTGCGCCTTCTTTTTTTCCGATGTCCACATAGCGCTCGCATTTCTCTGCAGCTGCACGGTTGACGAGAGGGCCGATGTCTGTTTTCTCTGAAAGCCCTGGACCAAGCACAAGCTGCTTTGCGCGCGCAACAAAGGCGTTTTCAAAATCATTGCGTATTTTTTCATGCACAATGATGCGCGAAGCTGCAGTGCACCTCTGGCCTGTTGTGCCGAATGCGCCCCAGATTGCGCCATCTACTGCCAGGCCAAGGTCTGCATCATCCATAACTATGATCGCGTTCTTGCCGCCGAGCTCAAGACCAACTTTCTTTATGCCTGCGTTCTTTGTTATCCATTCTCCTGTTTCTCTGGAGCCGGTAAAAGACAAGCCGCGGATTTTTTTGCTGGCCACAATTTCTTTGCCGACAGACGAGCCAGGGCCTGTGACAAGATTAACAACTCCTTTTGGGATGCCAGCATCTGCAAGAATTTTTACTAATTCGGTCGCACACAATGGCGTATCAGACGAAGGCTTGAAAACTACAGCATTGCCGCAGATGAGTGCAGCAGAGAGCTTCCATGCCGGGATTGCTACGGGAAAATTCCAGGGTGTTATGAGGCCAACGATGCCGATAGGGCGGCGGATAGTCATTGCAAACTTGCTGCGGAGTTCTGACGGCGTTGTATGACCGAAGAGACGGCGCCCTTCTCCGGCCATGTATTCGAAAATGTCAATTGCTTCCTGGACATCGCCACGGGCTTCTGCAAGGGCTTTGCCCATCTCTGTTGTTTCCAATTTGGCTAGTTCTTCTTTTCTTTTTCGTAAGATAGAAGCAATTCGTAAAAGTATTTCTCCCCTCTTGGGAGCTGGCATTTCGGACCAAGACTCATATGCATCTTCAGCGGCGTCAATAGCGGCACGGACATCTTCTTCGTTGCCCTGCTGGAACAAGCCGATGACCTTTTCATTTGAGGGGTCAACAGAGGGGAATGTTTCTTCTGTGCAGGATTTTACCCATTTGCCAGCTATGAAGAGAAGGTGTTCCATGAGTTTCATATGGGAAGCGGCGATATTTTAAGATATCCAAACGTTGGCTAATAAGAAGGCAGATGTCTCATTTTCTCTCTTTTTACCTCTAACTCACTCCTTGCCATCTCACTAACGTTATCTACTATGAAAGGAACATCATTATTCATCATCGCCTTTATATGATTTTCAATTCCAACTCCGCGGCCTTCCTCGTCATATGCCAGAATAATAAGTCCCTTGTCCTCCTTCATCATATACTTCATCGTCAAATCCCTCTGCCTTGCATCGTCGCATCTGTCAGAACCAAACACATACCCAAAGACACACATGGACATTATCCGCGTAAGAATTCCTGAAGCATTTTTAAGATCACCCTTTGCGAGGGTTACATACTTTCTATCCTGCTCAAATGTAAATGAATAAACATCATACAAATCGTTCCAGCCTGAGCCCTTTACAGGGAACCTGGCAGGCCCCACTACTCTGTATGTCATGTTCTAGACTACAGTAATAAAATATTTAAGCAGTTTTCATCAGCCATAGCACCAATGCCTTCTGCGCATGCAGGCGGTTCTCGGCCTGATCTATGATTATGGACTGCTTTGAGTCTATGACATCATTGGTTACTTCTTGGCCGCGTGTTGCGGGAAGATCGTGCATAAACAGAGCGTCCTTCTTTGCCAGCTGGATGATTTTTCTGTTGACCTGATATGGCTGAAAGATTTTCAGGCGCTGTTTTTCCTTGCTTTTTGGAACCCTGTAGGACAACCAGCTGTCTGTGTAAACAATATCTGCATTTTCAGTGGCTGCTTTTGGGTTGTTGGTGATGATGACATCTGAGCCTGAAGACTTAGCGAATGCCTTGGCTGTCTTGACAACAGAAACGTCTGGTTCATAGTCTTTTCCTTTTGGCGTGGCAATAGCGATATCCATTCCAACGAGCGAGCAGCCAAAAAGAAGTGAGTGAGTTACATTATTCAGTCCGTCTCCTAAGTACGCGAGCTTAAGATCAAATGTCTTCTTTTTTTCATAAATCGTCATAAGATCTGAGAGAATCTGACATGGATGCTCGTAGTTTGTCATGGCGTTTATGACAGGCACACTAGAGTATTTTGCCATCTCTTCTAACAATTTTTTATCGTAAACTCTCGCGGTTACAATGTCAGCATATCTTGAAACAACACGCGCAAATTCCTTTAGAGACTCTTTCTTTCCAAGCGTGGACTCAGAAAGCTGATAGTATATTGCATGGCCTCCCATCTGGTTCATGCCGGTTTCAAAGGAAAGGCGCGTGCGAAGAGAAGGGGCTTCAAAAATCATCAGAAGGTTTTTGTTTTCCATGGCATTGGCAAAACGTTGCGGATGTTTTTTGATTTCAATGCCTTTTTCTACCAGAAACAACAGCTCTTTTTTTGAAATATCTTTCAACGACAAAAAATGCCTCATTTGTTTTCACCTACGACAATGTCTTCTTTCATTTTCTCTTTACTCTCTTTGCAAACTCATCCAGTATTTTATTAAATGACTGCGGAGCATTAAGAGAGTAATTTACCTCTACTACGGGCTTGTTGATTTTTATCAGCCTGCTTAGGTCAATAGGCGTGGCCTCAATGACTGCGTCGCATTTTGCGTTGTTAATAGTTTTCTTAAGCTCAGTGATTTGCTTTGGGCTATATCCCATTGCAGGGAGAATTTTATTCAGATGCGGGTATTTCTTGTAGATCTCTTTGATTGAACCGACAGCATATTTTGAGGCGTCTATGATTCGCGCCCTAGCTTTATTAGCAACAAGCATGCCTGCGCCGAATTTCATCTCACCATGCGTAAGAGTCGGGCCGTCTTCTATGACCAGAACATGCTTATTACTGATACTGATATTGACGGAGCCACTGACATTCAGCCTCAGGTCTGTTTTGATGATTTGCGCCCTGGGATTTGCTGCTTTTGCGTTGTTGCAGACCATCTGAATGTCGCTTTTCTTGGCAGTTCCTGTCTTGCCAATAAGAATTACATCAGCAGCGCGGAGGTTGGCTTCTCCTGGATGGTAGCGCAGTTCATGACCAGCACGATGCGGGTCTGCTATTGTTATGTGAATGTCAGGCTTGTAGAACGGAAGGTCGTTGTTTCCGCCGTCCCATAGAAGGACATCACACTCTTTTTCTGCAATGCGAAGGATTTTTTCGTAGTCAACGCCTGCATATACCACAACGCCTTTACTGACGTAGGGCTCGTACTCCTCACGCTCTTCTATTGTTGAGTTAAATTTTTTGAAATCGCTATAACTGGCAAACCGCTGCACCTCTTCTTTTGCCAGATCACCGTAGGGCATGGGGTGGCGCACCACGCCAACACGCAGCCCTTTTTTCATGAGGTACTCTACGATGTACTGGCTTGTCGGGCTCTTCCCTGCGCCTGTGCGCACAGCACAGACTGCGATGACAGGTTTATTGGATTTTATGTATGTTGATTTCGGGCCGAGCAGCATAAAGTCAGCACCAGCTGCAAGGGCGATGGATGCTTTGTGCATGACTTCTTCATGGCTGATGTCCGAATATGCAAAAATAACTTTGTCCGCCTTGTGTTTCTTTATGAGCTTCGCAAGATCTGTTTCTTTATAAATGGGAATGCCTTTCGGGTAAAGGCGGCCTGCAAGCTTTTGCGGATAGATACGACCTGCGATATTGGGAATCTGCGCTGCCGTGAACGCCACGACTTTGTAATACTTATTTCTGCGGAAGTATGTGTTGAAGTTATGAAAATCGCGGCCAGCGGCACCCATTATGATTACTCTTTTTTGCTTCATGATTTACATTTGGTAGTGCGAGATTTAAATAATCTCTATTCTTAATTATAACATGATGAAGGATTCGAGTAAAAAATGGAGAAAACTGGAAGAAAAGATACCTTCAGACATATATGCAGGAGCGAAGGGCAGACAGGAGCCAGGAGATTACTCGCGCCCGACAGATGCGGCAATAAAAATGGCCATGCGCCGCTGATTTTTGCAAGCTTCGTACGCTCCTAATGTGATATCGTCGTTCCTGCTTTTCCTTTCATCGCCTTCATGACATTTGCAGGGTTTGTGATGATAGCTGTGCCGCCTTCGCGCGCAAACTCCGCGGCTGCCTGCAGCTTGGGTAGCATGCTGCCCTCTGTGAAGTGACCCTCCTCTATCAGCACTTCTGCCTGCATAGGTGTTATTTTTCTTATTGGCGTCTGATACTCTTTGCCAAAATGCTCGTATGCGCAGGGAACATCTGTAAGAATGAGGAGAATGTCTGCCTGTATGGATTTTGCCAGGCACGCAGATGCAAGGTCTTTGTCTATAACAGCATCAACGCCTTTGTATGTTCCTTTTTCCAGGACAACAGGAATGCCGCCGCCACCTGCTGCAATGACAACAGCATGCCTCAAGACCTTCTTGATCACGTCAGCCTCCATTATTTGCAGCGGCTGCGGAGACGGCACAACACGGCGCCAGCCTTTGCCTTTTTCCTGCTTGACAGCAAGGCCTTTCTTTTTCATTTTTTCTGCTTCACTCTTAGAATAAAATGGGCCAACGGGTTTTGTTGGATGGCGAAATGCGGGATCTTTTTTGTCTACAAGGACTTGTGTCAGTATAGAAACAACAGGTTTCTTCATTTTATGCTTTGTCAGTTCATTGATGAGACTCTGCTCAATAACATAGCCAAGTTCACCCTCGCTTTCTGCCACAGCTACGGAGAGCGGTATTGAGTACGCCTTTCCAAGGGCTTCCTCCACGCGGATGAGGATGTTGCCTACCTGCGGGGCGTTTCCATGGGTGATGACAACGCGATTCTTTTTCAGGAGAGGGAGAATTTTTTTCATTGCCTGACTTACCTGCAACATTTCAGAAGCTATGGTCATTTTGCCTTTGGGCATGATAGCGTTTCCGCCGAGGGCTATGACAAGGGTTTGCAT
>CAYJMB010000032.1:5475-7836 GCA_964371455.1 uncultured archaeon
GACACCGAGGACAGAGGTTGCGACTGCGGCTTTGAACGATGATATCTATGTGATCGGAGGGTTTGAGGCAGCAGGGATTTCAGACAAGGTTGAAGTCTATAGCATAATAAACAACTCCTGGAGACCTGCAAAACATCTGCCTCTTCTCCTCCACCATGCTGCTGCTGTTGCGTACAATGGGAAAATCTATGTCATTGGTGGCTATCATTCGGGCTGGACACCTTCTGACCTTGCTTTTGCATATGATCCAGACAAAGAAGAGTGGCAGAATCTTGCAAAACTGTCAACAGCGCGCGGAGCACTTACTGCCCAGGTTATAGCAGGAAAAATCTATGCAATTGGCGGGGCTGCTGGCAGGGTTTTCGGGACAAACGAAGAGTACGACATTGCAACAGATATTTGGAAGACCAGAAAAGAAATGCCGACGGCACGCGAGCATCTCGCTTCTGGCGTGGCATATGGGAAGATCTATGCCATCGGCGGAAGGCAGGGCTTTGGCAACAATCTTGATGCTAATGAGGAGTATGACCCTGTGGCAGACAGCTGGACAACAAAGACTGTAATGCCCAGTGCCCGCGGCGGGATAGCTGGCGCAGTTGCAAGCAATAGGATCTACGTTTTTGGCGGCGAAACCTTTACGCATACATTCAACAATAACGAGGTCTATGATCCTGTGACAGATGCATGGCAGTCAGAAGAGAAGATGCCTACTGCTAGGCATGGACTAGGAGTTGTCGCTATTGGGAGTAGAATCTATGTGATCGGAGGCGGGCCTACACCTGGTTTGTCCTATACCGGGAAGAATGAGGTTTTTGTCGGCACGTAAAATTATGTTGCTGGCGCGGTCATCCTAAATACTGCTGTAGCACTGGCAGCAGGTTCTCACGTATTTTTCTCTTACTTACATAACCTGTTGCGCCTGCGCTTAGTGCGTTGTCTAGAACTTCTTGTGGCTGCGCCGCCACGAGGTATATTGGAACCTCTTTGTCAAATGCCCTTATTTGCTTAATAGCTTGAAGCCCATTCACTTCAGGCATGCTGTGGTCTGTAAGAATAAGCGAGTATCTGCCTCCACGATGTCTTTCTTCTCTGGCATATTCAACCAGCAATCTGCCATTTTCTACGCAATCTATAACTACATCAGGATAATCGCACTGGATGTTGGCGCGCAATGATTCTCTCAAACTTTCATCGTCGTCGGCAAGCAAAACTTTCTTTGTCATTCTAATCCCAAAGCCAGTATTTCAGAAAACTATTAAAAACCAATAAAAAAGAAAAATATCTTCCCAGATTTACTTGCCTTTCTTCATGGCCAGCGCTGCTCCGATGGCGCCTAGGAATGGTCCTATATAGAAACCGCCAAAAGGCACGAGCAGGGAGAGCAGGCTTACGATGAGCCCTATCCATGCCCATGCCGGCTTCTTTCCATGCCATAAGCCGGCGAGTATGAGCAGTATGCCGAAGATCACGAATAAACCGCCAACAACGCCGACAAATGCGCCAACAACGTCGCCAGCGCCTCCAAAACCAGCCATCAAGGAACCTGTTGCGACAAAAAGCAGACCATAAATCAGGTCAAGCAACCCGCCGATTAAAAGCAAAATTCCTGGCGTTTTCATTTCTATCAAATAAATATTATCGTAGGCGGTATTTAAGCTTGCTGTTGAGCATGACAGCTTCCCAGTAGAGTCCTTATTCCCTGGCAGCAGAAGAATGTTCATAATTCAGGCGCCAGATGCCTGCAGCCCCAGAGCGAGATGCAATTCCTTTCTTGCGCGATGTACGCGCGTTGCTACTGTGGCCCGGGGGATCTTTATTCTTTCTGCTATTTCCCTGTATTTCATTCCGCCTGCAACGCCCAGCAATGCCTCTTTCTGATCTTGCGGCAGTTTGTTTAATGCCTTCTCGAGCTGCCTCCGGGCTTCTGCTTGCTCGCAGATGACATCCGGCCTGGAGCTGGCTGGAGCAAGGTATTCAATACTCCTTGCGCCTTCGCTGCCCTCAAGGCTGTAAGGCAGTTCGCGCCTGGCACTTCTCTGTCTTTGCCGACGCATGCTAAGTGCGCGGTTTTCTATGATTTTATACAGCCATGTATCTAAACTGCTAGAACCCCTGAAAGTGTGCAGGCTGCGATAAGCCCTTAAAAGCCCTTCCTGTACCGCGTCCTCTGCATCAGCGCGATTTCCCAATATGCGATAGGATAAAGCTATCAGCCTGTCATAATTAAATACAGCAGCTTCGAATCTGCTTGATTTTGCTGCTGATGTGGAATCTTGCGTGTAATCCATAATCAGGAAATCAGCACAGATAAAGATAAAAACCAATAGAAAACGAGAAAAAAGGGAAAAGAAACCACACCCC
>CAYJMB010000033.1:0-7792 GCA_964371455.1 uncultured archaeon
CCAGAAAAGGAGGATACTTAATAATTGCAGCAAGGTCTTCATTAGATAAAAGATACGGGATAGGGACCGAATGCGAGAAAGGATCTTTTGTTGTGCTGGACCAGAGCGAACTTCCCGAAGGCGAAGTGTTCTATAAAAAAGACAAATACCAACCATGGCATTTCTTCCGGCGTGCGGAGCTTATCAATTTGCTTGAAAGAAACGGATTCGGTATTGGGCGCTTGGATTTAATGCCGGACGAAGTGAGCATACCGTCTTTTTATACAGGCACTAATCTGTACTGGATGGCGGCGGCCACAAGAATAAAGTAGTAATTCAAGGCTTTTGCATCCAGTATTTATCCCCGTAATATGGCAGTTTTGTGCTCAACGTCTCGTCTGACGCCATGCTGCATATAATTTCCGTTATTTTCGCCCCGTCGAATTTTGCGCGACCCAGTATTTCCTCATTTGATATCTCACCAACGCCTTCCGCCAGGTTCGAGATGAAAAGTCCTACCCCAAAATTTATCCCAAGTTCTCTGGAAAAATACACATCCGGCGCGCCGCTAAGGCATACCGCATCGCAGCCTGCATTTTTTATCGCCTTAATTTCAGCAGCACTTTCAAATCTTGGGCCTTCCGTGACAGCATATTTTACATTATTGAATACGCGTTTCACAAATTTTCTGGCGTGCTCATTTAGCTTAACTGAGAGCAGTGGACTATAAGGCTCAGCCATCCTGTAGAAAAATATCTTTCCTGGAGATTTTAGCTCCAAATACGACCGCGACCTTGTTTTTGTAAAATCAACAAAATCTGATGGAATTAAAAAGCTCCCTATGCCGTATTTTTTCCTTGTAGCGCCGGCAAATCCCATCAAAACAAAGTTGTCTATTTTGTTTCTCTCAAGAATGGAAAATACCGGGACAGCGCATTCAGGCAGCGTTCTTCTGCCGTTCATGCCGCAATTTTCAAAAACTATGCAGGATTTATTGCCATTTACAAGCCTGACATAGTTTATTCTCCCAAGGCCCGCGTTTTCTCCACACTGTTCTATCCTGAATCTCCTGTCCTTTACCACGTTTCTGTCAAGCTCACATTCAATGGAAAATGCGATCATATGCGTCACCTCAATAACTTTTCAGCAGCACTCCTTACATATTCAGGCATTCCCTCTATTGCGTCAATATCCGAAAATTTATAATCGCCTCTTATAATCCCTAGGCACAGAAGCTCTATGAGAACGGCCGATGCCGCATACGAGATTTTACCCCTTGAACTCTCCAGCGCCGCCCTATTTGATGCGTCGTAGCCATCTAGGAAGGCTTTTCCTGCAGCCGCATCGAGCGAGTCTGGCAAACTATACGCATTTGACGCGCCAGCGTATTTTATAAAAGAAAAATTTATCAGCCCCTCGGCTATATCGTGAACAACATCGTCAAAAGAGGAGTTGTCAAAATCCAGGACGGCAATGACTTCCCCATCTTCGGAAAAAACCAGATTTCTTGAATTGAAATCCCCATGCACTGGTATTACATATTTGCCGTACTCGGACATGGCACCGGTTTTTTTATATGTTTCTAATGCCCTTTCTGAAGAATCCGCAAATGCCTGCAGCCTGTTTATGTCTTCTCCGCCCAAATTCTGTCCATTTCTGCCTATGAACTCCTTTACCAGGCTTATCATCTGTCTTGAAATGCCAAACACATCTTCCCTGAACGTGTCCGCATACTGGTGCAAATCAATGGCAGTGGATGCCAGATTTATTCTGCCAAGCAACAACGTGAACCCACCTCTTCCCGTCCCGTGCCCTCAGCAATTCCGGCACGGGCAATCCGTGTCTTGAAAGTTCTTGCTGGAATTCTGTAGAGTAATTGGCAAAATTATCGGATGCGCAGTACCATGGCAGCTGCTTCATTACATAAAAGCCTCCGTTCTGTTTTATGAACGCCTTTTTTGTCGTTTGCGACCTCCTGTTGATAGCGTATATGTTTGTCCCACGACCCACCAGGGGCATAATTACCCAGCCAGAATCAAGTCCGTATAGTTTCAGTGCTTCGGATACCTCACTAGCAGGAATTGTGCCCGATAACGGGTCTGACAAGCGTTCTTTTATTGGCATGACATCAAATCCTTGGCCTCATACTCATGTTTTTATCATAATTGCTTAATATGTGATCGGCGATTTCCCTGAATGCGCCTGAGAATTCCGAGTTGGGGCTGGATATTATGTATGGTATCCCTGAATTCGCCATAGTAAGTTCCGGATCCACTGGCAATCTTGCTACAAGGGGGGCTCTCAGCGATTTGAGAAGTTCTCTGCCTGTTTCTGATACATTCTTGTCATGGCCGCAATTTTCGCATCTGTAATATGCCATATTTTCTACTACCCCTAACGTGTCTATTTGCATTCTGTCCATTATGTCCACGCCTTTTGAGGCAATGCCGTAGCACAATTCGTGCGGAGTGGTTACGATCAGCGCCTTGCCCTTCATTCTGGAAAACAAACTCTTGTGAATTGCCCCGGATCCAGGAGGCATATCTATCAGCAGCATCTCGGTCCCCCATTTGGGCGAATACAACAGCTGTTCCAATGCACCTTCGACGTATTTGTCCTCCCATATCATACCTTCCCTGTCGCCCATGAAAAATCCGACAGAATTTACGGCAACATTTCCGTAAATTCCCGGGCTTATTGCGAACTCGGAAATGGATGGCCTTTGCTGCTCAAGGCCGCCTACCATAAAAGGAATCGAAGGTCCGTAGAGGTCCGCATCAAAAACGCCTGTGCGTATTCCCATCTCACCGAATGTGTACGCCAAGTTGACGCATACAGTGCTTTTTCCTACGCCGCCTTTGCAACTGTATAAAAAAATTACGCGCTGGTGCATGTCCATGAATAACTAATAAATAAAGCGTTTAAAAAACCAAAACTGTCGCCCGAAGAATACGGATTTTTTATATTACGCCGCTTTCGTTTATGCTGAAAATACCTGTTTCAGAGCTTATGGAAACCTTCACACCTAGCGGTAGTGTTATCATAGGGTCTGTATGACCGATATCGGCACCGAAAAGGATGGGAAATGAATATTTTTTGCCGATATCTGAAAGTATTTCTTTCAGTTTTGTCTTTTCAGATTCTGTATACATGTAAGGTCTGCCAAAGATAAGCCCGGATATTTCATTGAATACACCCATCAGCTCGAGATATGTCAGGTACGAATCGACATAAGGAAGCGGCAGCCCTTTTCCAGGATCCTGACCCTCTGGGGTCTCTAAAAATAGTATTTTGTTGCTATAATCAGGCCAGTATTCCGTGCCCTTGAGATGTAAGATTGATGATATACAGCCTCCTATTGAACCTCCCTGTGCATCACCTTCAGAAAGCCATTCAAATCCCTGATTCTGAACCATGTTTCTTGGTCTTGCCATATCAGTCTTTGCAGACCAGTCTAAGAATTCCTCTGTCCACTCCTTTGCAGGCTTTACATTTCCTACAGGCTCCGATGATGCAACAGCCTTGAGAAAATATTTTACTGTATAATCTAATGGCTTAGGGTGCTCGCCAAATTGCGTTATTGCAGCAGGACCATAGAATGTTACTAGATTTGCCTTTGTATGAAAAGCATAATGAAGGACAGATATATCCGAATAACCACAGAATATAGTTGGGTTATCTCTCACGGTTGAAAAATCAATGTGCTCAAGAACCTGATTGGCTGTCATACCCCCAATCGTGCATATTATTGCCTTTACTGACTTGTCACTGAATGCATCATTTATGTCTTTCGCCCTTTTTTCAGGCGTCCCTGCGCTATAACCTGTTACCTTACGGGTTGTCGGGAATTCTTTTATCTCAAACCCTAAGTTGTGTAAAGCTTTTATGGCATTATCGATTCTATGCGGAAATATTCCTGCTAGACTTGATGATGGCGAAAGCAGAGCTACCGTATCACCTTTGTTCAACCTTGAAGGCTTCAACATGCTCACATCTTCTAATTTAAGCATAAAAATGCTTTCACTTGCCAGAACCAACACTTTCTTTGTCGCCAGCCACCTTCCTTCTCCGTATCTTTGATGGCAGGTCACCTATACTCATATGATGGGCTAGCGGAAATTGATAGACCGTCTTTAGAAATTTTGTCTTGGACGCATTACAAAAGCATTACATAACTCGAGAAAATAAATGAATTTAAATTGATTGCTATCTAAATTTAGTAAGGTATTAATATGGCAATACTTGAAGAAACAGGAAAGCACACAACGACTTACGTTACTATATCGAAGGATGAGTATGAGAGTATGAAAAGGACACTTGATGTGCTTGGCGACGATGAATTGATGGGCCAGATTAAGGAATCCAGAAGTGCAAAAAGTAGGCCTTGGAAAGAAGTTAGGAAAGAACTCGGAATTTAGAACTCATCCTTGTGTTTTATTGCCTCTATGGATATCTTCTTTGATTTTTCATCAATAGTATAAATTATGCGAAAACTCTTTTCGAAGTAAGCTTCCCAATAGCCTGCCAGGACGCTTCTCAAAGGCTTGCCAAAAGCTTGTGGATTTGTAGCCAATTTGTCTATGCGTTTTGCAAATCTGCGCTGTATTTCCTTATCAAACCCTTTGAGTTTCTTTGTTGCTGGATCCTTGATGTCAACTGTATATGTCATAGTAATCACGGTTTAACGTATTGATATTTGCGTTTAGAGCCAATTCTTCTTAATCTTCTTTGTCTCAATAAAAATAACACTGTAGGCGAAACGGTAGTTATAGGGTAATGATAGCCTAGTTCTTCTAGCTTGTGCTTAATTTCAGATAACCCATGCGGTTGATCAAAGAAACCGTCATTAATAAGAGATTCGATTCTTTCTGTTAACGAACCGGAGAAGCTTTTTGATTTTTTAGTAGCTTGTTTTGTAGGTGGTTGTAATTTCTGAATTTTTTTTATTTGTGACAAGAAAGATAGCATGCCTTTCTGTATTTCTTCTTGTGTTCCTTCGAGCTCAATTCTCAGTTCACCAAATTCCATTTTCAGCTTCATAATGTATTCTTTATATGCATAAATATATAAGCCTTTTTAAATATATAATTATGGTAACATGCATCATTTTTTGGCTATTTTCGAGAAAGCTTCAAAGTACTTACAAAAGCTTTGTACAGTTTCCTCACCCTCAATCAAGAAGCCTACAGGGTTCTTATTGAAAATAACAATGAATGTCTTGTTTTTATAGAAAACAATTTCCATATTCGTGAGCATGTACGACGGAAGGAATTTTATTTCTGAATGAAGCGAATATGTCGCAACCAAGTTTCCTCTTAAATCGTAATTAGCCAGCATTTTTACGCGGATGCCTTTCTTTCCAGATATTATTGTGGTCAGATGTTGAGAATGTGACAAAGGAAGAGGAGAAAGTGCTCATTCAGAAGGTTGTTTATGACCTTCTTAACGATCCCAGGCCGAACGCGTGGGAAAAAGAGTTTTTAGCATGGAGAAATGTCCAAAATGCAGCGGCGAGCTCAAGAAAGGCCCGCCGACCAAAGAGAAGGATGGCACAGAGTATTTCGAGCTGAAATGCCTAAAATGCGGGGAAAGGTTTGCTGATATCAAGATTCCTTATACCGCTTTATGGAAAACGAGGCAACCCAGCAACAAAGATTTCGCCGCGTGAAATTTATTAGGTGTGAAACTCATATTCTATGCAATGAAGGCTTATTTTCAGTGCGATAAGTGCTCAAGAAAGCAAAGACTCGATGTGGGTGTTGTAACAGTCATAAACGAAAAACCAGATTATCAGATACGCTTTGAAAATGAGGTCAAATGCAAGTTCTGTGGTTCTTACGATATCAAGATATCCGACGATAGCAGGCTCCAGATACTTTTGGGAGCGCCTTTGAGAATGCTTGACAAGAATTCTGCCGGGGACGAAGATGTAAGGTTCGTCGATCCAGAGATTTTTGTAGAAAATATACGCATGCACCATACAAAAGTAATGGAACATTTTGCCAAGCGGTTTGCTGAAGAGCCTGATAATGCAGAGCTGCACTTAAGATATGCCAATTCATTGCGCAGCATAAACAGGTGCCCGGAGGCTATAGAGCACTACAAGAAAGCCCTTGAATTGAACCCAAAGCTGATAGCCGTTCTCATAAATCTCTGCCATATATTTGGCCATAGATACAAGCAATTTGCCGACAAGGAAGCAAAGCACACCGTGAAAGATTACTGGGAAAAGCTCAGTGCACTATACGAGAATGGAGATTA
This sequence comes from uncultured archaeon, assembly GCA_964371455.1. Taxonomy (GTDB): domain Archaea; phylum Aenigmatarchaeota; class Aenigmatarchaeia; order GW2011-AR5; family GW2011-AR5; genus JACQNX01. Next base: position 6,241 of record CAYJMB010000033.1, read on the forward strand.
CGACACGGCAACAATACCGAAGGGCGCAAGCATTGACAGGGAGATAAGGGAGATATATCTCGAGTATTTCAGCAAAGCGGAAAAGTTTGTAATGAATGAGCATACATTTTTCAGCTTGATGAAATTCGACAAAATTCCGGGATTCTCACTAAACGAGAGGAACTTTCAGCAATACGATACATTGCTATACGCTGTCGAAAGCGCCATCGCTTTTTACTATAGAAGCGAACCAGGCCTCCGTGATATAGACGTAATGAATTCGCTGAGAAGGATTCGCGACAATCTTCCAATGGAAGGGGCTGTGAATGACTTAGACAGGAACATTTTGTACAGGCTCAAATTCGCTATGCATAAACTCAGAAGGCAGAAAAAATACGCCATAGACGAAATTAGGGCTGTTGTCAATTACATATTGAGATCTGTCAAAAACCATCATTATAAAGGATCAAAAGGCTATCTTGAATTCATCGCAAAAGAATTAGGCGAAACTTCTCACGTAGTGTTTTATGGCCCCGGCGATAATGTTTTTCTTTCTCTGGAACAGAATTGGTTCACAAATGACGCATGACGCCACTGACGCTTCTGCCGTGTTTTTGCCGATAGCTTGTGTTATGTATCCCGTAATGTGCCCGTAAGGTATGGCAGGTCACATCTTTATTTTCTTGCAAAGCTGATTATAATCATGGTCATCATCAAAGAAGGCTCTCAGTGGGTGCTGTACTCGTCGGATAGGAAGAAGGCGCTTGGCAGGTTCATGACTAAGAAAGATGCGCTGAAGAGAGAGAGGCAGATACAATTTTTCAAAAATCTCAAAGGCCACAAATAACAGCTAATGCAAGTTTTCATGGGAATCGCCTGTCTCTCTGAGTAGCAGTTTTATTTTGATTTGTCTCGTATATATTTCTTGCCTGATAGAGGTTCTTCTCGCCGTAGATGCCAATGGCTGTGCTTATCGGCGCGTCGAAGAGCTGGTAGCCTTTTGCATGGCTGTCCTGAAGCTCCCCATAAGCATTTCTCTGGGCCTTGTTTGAGATGTCAGGCAGTTCTAGGTTGTGCTGCTGCGCAAACGCGTTAAAAATGGCTTTCATTTTTTCCCTCATGTCGAAGTCCAGTTGGTCGATTACCGGCTGCAGACCGCTCAGCCCTGACGCTATAATGGCCGGCGTGAGATCAGAAATGTTTCTTATGACCATGAACTCTGTGCAGTTCACAAGTTCCAGCCCGCCTATTTTCGCATCAATAAAGTTGTGCCAAGACAGGCGGGTATCCACAATCTTGCTGCCTTCAACAATCGCGGCGCCAAAACCAGAATAATCCTGCAGCTGTATATTTTCAAAGCCTCTCTGGCCTTTTGCAAGCCGTTCGTTAAACTCGCTGCTCAGCATAACTTTTTGCATAGTAATCATAGTAATAATTACCAAATAAAATCTTTATATACAGCGAAAACAAAAACAAACTATGAAAAATTCCCTGTTTGTCTGGGGACTTGTACTCCTTGTAGGATTTTTCCTGTCCTACTGGCTTGCTGTTCAGGGTTACAGTGCAGCATGGA
>CAYJMB010000034.1:0-5772 GCA_964371455.1 uncultured archaeon
CAGTGAAGGCCCTATTCTCTTCCTGCCGATTCCCAGATACTCCATTAATCCCATCAATACCGTGTTTTCTGCAATGTATTTAAGACTTGCCATAAGGGTTATGAGCCCTTATTTGGTTTGCTATAAATCAACTCTTTAATATACTAGAATTTAAACAGTGAAGTATGACAGGCTATTCTTTTCACACATTTTTACGAACGAGACAGCACATGAGAGAATCTAGGGAAAAATATGAGAATCCGCAAAATGCGCGAAGATGACATAGGGCAGATTGTGAAGCTTATACATGATGTCATGGGAACAGATGATGCTAGAAAAGCTTATACAGACCTGAAAATAAGCCTCACTGTAGATAAAAATTCGCCGTATAAATTTGAGGATTTTTTTGTGGTGGAAATAGAGGGAGCTGTAATTGCTGGCGGCGGAGTCTGGGCTCTTAAATACGAACCACATGTGGCGCATCTGGACTGGTTTGTTGTTGACCCGAATCACCAGAGAAGAGGATTTGGCACCATACTGTTCAGGCATTGCGAAGAGATCCTCAGGAAAAAGGGAATAAAAATTCTTACAGCAGAAACTTCTGGAGGAAAACAGTACAAGGCAGCTGTCAGCTTTTACCTCCACAACGGCTTCAAGATTGTTGCCGAGATACCGCATTACTGGGAAGACGGGGCGTCATGGGTTTATTTTGTGAAGAGACTGTAATTCCCACAAATTACAGCTTTTAGAACTTTTCTATTGGTAAATTAATTAGGGTGTTGAAAGTGTCGCAAACATGCATATGGTGTGACGCTTCCTTTGAGACAAGGATGGACTTGGAGGATCATGTGGCAAGCGAGCACCCAGAGATACGCGCAAGTGTCAAGATAAAGATCTGAGAAACTTTTACAAAAGTTTCATCAAAAGATAAGGCGCGGCGAATTCTGTAGAAAAGACTTTGATATTTGGGAGACTATGGAATTTTTATATATTTCTATTCTGGGTCGAGAATGTGCTATCAGATAAACCTATAGATATAAAGTCAATAGATGAACATGCCGTAGACATATACCAAAAATTAAAAGAATCTCAAAAAAGGCGTGAAATAATTGCGAAGTCTCACAAAATTCTGATATGTGGTGATTACGGCGATAATTTATCTGTTTTAGAAAAAATTAGAGATACTCTTAGAGATGAAGGCTACATTACCTTCTTGGCAAAGGATTTAAAAAAAGATTTAGAAATTCCAGATTATGAACATACTTTATTGCTTATGAAAGATTCTGACATCATATTGTTTGTAGATGGTCAAAACATAGGAACAGGTATTGATAGTGGTCTTATTATTGCTGATGGGGAGTTTCAGACAAAAACTATTTTCTTAACAAATAAAAAGTTTGAGGATATAATAAATTTAGCTAATCCATATATTTACTATCCCATGTATGAATTTTGGCAATCTAACAAAGAACTTATACATAAGTCTGTTGCACTCGTAAAGAAAGAAGCACATAGATTAGCCAAAATATATATTGATAGACATAAATAAAGAATAAATATGGAAGATATAAGTAAATAGGTGTTATAGATGACTTATGACTTTTCTGAAAGAATTTTACAAGTTGAAAATGCGTTTGATGATGTAGATTCTATACGTGTCTTGTTATATTTAGATGAATACAATCCAAATGTTCTATTAGAAGATTTAGAAAAACATCTTGAAATAGAAAATAAAGAATTAAGAAAAATTGTGACAAACCTAATATCTGCGGAACTTGTAAAAAAAGATAGTGATACCTACAGATTGTCTAATTTTGGAAAAATAACAGTGAATAACTTGAAGCAACTATAAACTTATTTTACTCCTATAAATCAATTCTAACCACTTATTTTTTCCAAGATTAAGATTTACACCACACATTTCTGCAGGCGTCATTCTTATGCCTTGATGTGTTCGGATAAAATTATAGTAAACTATTAGCAAGTCAAGAAGTGCTTTAGCCGATTCTGGATTTTTGAAGCCACGCATTACCTTGACCCTTTCTCTAATCGTGCCTTGTATCCTTTCTACTATGTTATTTCTTGTGTCTTCTTCTTCAACTATGCGGATATAATCTACTTTGTTTTCTTTATAACGATTCCAAAAGACCTTTCTGAACGCCTTTTGGTATGCTCTCCATCCATCTGTATGAATTACTTTTGGTCGGTCTGTTCTGCTTTTTGCTTTTAGAAATAGTATCTTTGCGTTCTGGTAATTTCTTCTATCTGAATAATGAGTGGCTACAAGAAAGCGTGTATGTGCGTCTATAACATCCCAATAATAGTTTTCCTCGCCATTGCACTTGACAAAGATTTCATCGGCGTGATAAACACCGCTTGTTTCTATCGGCAATTTATCCGTGAAATCTTTTACAAGAATTGCATACCTCTTAAGCCATTTTGCTATTGCTGTATGGCTTATTGTTGTTTCCGAAAATTGCCCTATATGTGTCTTGACCTTGCGTAAGGACATGCCATTAACGTAGAGGTCTATGCACTGTGTTATGAACTCTCTTTGCTTTTTACTTTTCCAGAAGCCGTCATCTACAACAAATAACTTTTTGCATTTATTACACTTATAGCGTCTTTTCTTTGTGATATGGTTATATCTGAAGCCCCATCTGATTACTTCTTTGGCTTGGCAAAATGGACATTCCTTTGGTTTGAAATACGAAAGGTCTTTATAGCCACGCTTTGATTTAGTTTTCATGACGCCTCACTTAATAATATATTTTATACTAATATATTATAGAAGCAAAACTATTTAATCTTACTTACATAATAATATACTATGAAATACATCAATAAGGCTTATATCTTATCTAATGTGAAAAATATTAGTGATGTTGATATGAGTCAGATAAAAATTTCTGTTAATGGTTTTAAATGTGAAAGGTGTAAATACGAGTGGATACCAAGAAAAAAAGATTATCCTCGTGTATGCCCTAATTGTAAAAGTCCATATTGGGACAAGCCAAGACAAAATAAAAAATAAGGTGTTCCGATGTCAAAGGATATAGGATTAAAATTAAACAAAATTTATGAAATGGATGCCCTTGAAGGACTAAAGAAACTAAAAAGTGAAAGTTGTGATATAATAATTGCTGATCCACCGTATAACATAGGAAAAGATTTTGAATTGATAAAGGACAAAATGGAAATAAAAGATTATGTTGAATGGTCTAAGACATGGATTAATGAATGTATAAGAATTATGAAACCCACAGCTACTATGTTTATTTACGGCTTTAGTGAGATTCTGGCTTTTTTATCTGTTGAAATACCAATAAATAAAAGATGGATTATTTGGCATTATACTAATAAAAATATTCCTACATTAAACTTTTGGCAAAGAAGTCATGAAAGCATTATTTGTTGTTGGAAGGATAAACCAATTTTCAATCGTGATGATATTAGAGAACCCTATACAGAAACATTTCTTAAAAATTCTGCTGGTAAAGTAAGGAATGGAACAATAGGAAGATTTAGCCGACATGGTAAAGAGACAATATATAAAGCTCATCCGAAAGGAGCATTACCAAGAGATGTTATTAAAATCCCAGCTCTTGCTGGCGGAGCTGGCTATGTTGAAAGAGTTGAACATCCCACGCAAAAACCTCTTGCTTTATGCGATAAATTGGTAAATTCATGTAAACCCAAAACTAGCGGTATTATTTTGATTCCGTTTGTTGGCAGTGGTTCAGAATGCATTTCCGCAAAACAAAACGGATTAGACTTTATAGGTTTTGAAATCAACCCTAAATATATCAAAATTGCTCAGAAAAGATTATCAGAAATTCAAAGACCAACTTCTGTAAATCAATTTATGGTGGTTAAGAATGGCTAAAAGCATTCGTGCTGGTGGTGCTAAACTTGACATGTACAGGAATTTAAAAAATATACGAGAAAAACAATATGAGTTTGGCGACAAATTTCCACATTGCCGTGGCACATTTGATAGCTGCCCTACCGAAGAAGAACTGAAAATTGCTCTAGAAAATAAAATGGTTCTTCCTGTTTGTGGCAAGTGTCCTGTATTTCATGAAAGCAAAATTAAAGGTTTAACGATTATGAAAGAAGAAAGGAAAATGACATCCGAAGGTGAAGAATTTTATAGGGAAATTATGAAAAGATAACTACATTATGATTTTGAATCTATTTTTCTCTTTATGCTTTCAAATGGAACAGAAGTAAAAATTACAAAACCATTAGGTAATCTCTTTAGATGTTTGCTTTCAACAAACCTCTTATAACCAATTTTGTAATTTCCATCCAACTTTTTAGGATTAAGAAAAATATCCTCACTTGGAACTTGATAATCCAAAGCAATGAACCTGCCCACAATTTGCTTTTTACTTGTCTTTGCTTGGCGAACTTCTCGGCTAAATGATTCTTTTTTGACTTGATAATTAAGTATTTTGCTCTTGTAAGTAACCCTGAAATCTGCTCCTTGATGATCTAATTCTTCCGACATTTCAGTAGTGCCCTTTCCGAAAACAGATTCTGCGACATATCCAGCTTGTATCTGGGTAATAAGGCTTGCCCAAGTCCTATAAATTCTTGCTGGCAAACCAAGATAAAAGCATTTTTTACACATTTTGACTTTCTTTCTGAATTTTTCAAGTAATTTCTTTTTCTCTTTCAAATATCTCTTATAGAAAGCGTCAAATCTTAGAAACTTCTTTTCCTCCCAATAAACTTTGTATAATAATGCTATTGCTTGTATTTCTTTTGGCAAATCCATTTCAACAATTTTAATTGGTCTATATCTTTCTCTGTATTTAGCAAGTGGAACAGACGCCAAAAAAGATTCAAACTCTGCCCTTGATGGCATAGATTTTTATTGATATTTAACACTTAAATACCAACCGATAAGTTTACAGAACCCTATTCTGCTATCTTCTATGAAGGCAGGACGGCATTAGCCGGGAGAAAAAGAATCCTAGAAGCTATTGAAAACACAGACTCAATAGACATGAAAGAATTGATCCTTCCAGCATAGATGCAATCAGAAAAGATATCCATGTACCGGGAGGCGATTTCAAAAGCATCCGGTTGCTGATGACTATTTTTCTACTGAATTTTTTTTACCCTCTTCTTCCGCCTTAATGTAACAGCGCCGTCTTTTATAATAACATCAAAGTCGTGCGGATCAGTTTCATGGGGGAGCGACATGGACTTGCTGAAAGAACTGGCAGACGTTTCCTCGCGGTAGAATCCTTCGCCTTTCTCAACTTTGCGGCTTTTCTTTGAAGCACTTACTGTAAGACTGTTGTCCGCAATGCTGATTTTTATCTCACCTTTCTTGAAGCCAGGAATGTTGAAATTTATTTCGTCACTACTTTTTTCTTTCACTTTGCCGTATGGCTCTTCCCAATAAAATTTGAAGTCGCGCTTCATATGCATCACCAAATTTCTATAAGCACACAGAGAAGATATAAATGTTTCGGTTGGGTAAAATGGACCAGTCGGGATTTGAACCCGAAGTCTCATGCACTGAAGGCGCTCTCTCCCGTCTCAAAGAGGAGGGCAGAGCGGTAGGGAGGATTCTTCCTTCCTGCGCATGCCATGCACGCGTTTGGACGCAGGACGCAGACCTGCTGCGCCATACTCTTTCCAGGTTAGACCACTGGCCCAAATTGCAATATTCCAATAAATTAAACATTATTATACTTTATAAAATAACACCAGCAGATAAATTATCAACCTTACGTTGTGATGTTTATGCCGCAATCTTGGGACGATGTTTACAGG
>CAYJMB010000034.1:5872-7385 GCA_964371455.1 uncultured archaeon
TTATCAACCTTACGTTGTGATGTTTATGCCGCAATCTTGGGACGATGTTTACAGGCATTCAAAACCGGAAGATGTACCATGGGCATGAAGCGCGGCAGGGCGCTGGGCGGACTTTCGCGTAGGCTCTGTTCTTGAGCTGCCTTTCCCTGACAACAGATTTGACTTTATCAATGACCGCGGCTGCTTTCATCATATGGTTCATGTTGGCCCAGAGAAGTTTGTAGAGGAGATTCTGCGCATTCTTAAAAAAGGCGGCGTGTACAATCTTATGGTTTTCTCTGTGAAAGAAAAATTCGTGACAGGGCCGCATAAATTTACAAAGGAAGAGCTCAGAAAAATATTTGCGCTGGGCCGATAGGCGAAAGCGCAGCGAGGTTGAGGAGCGAAGCGACGAAGAAGTTTGAAGTTCGGGCGTTATAGAAGCTGATGTCGTATCTTAAGAGTAGTAAGAAACTGAAAGATTTAAATACTTGATGTTCATACAAAATAGAAACCGATAATCCATATTACAACATTAGAAAAACCCGAGAATCAACGTTAAGACGCCAACCTCTTATTATCTCTTCAAAATCTTTGATTTTGGCTATTGTTTAGCACGAACTTCAAATCGAAAATAACTACGGTTTTAATACTTTCTTGCCTGAGTGATAACATGGCCAAAAATGCGAAAGCAAAAAAGCAGATCCTCATAGTCGCCAAGCAGAACAAACTGGGCATGAAGCTCGCGAGGAAGCTAGAGAAGGTGCTGAAAGACAAGGCTGATGTGCAGTTTGACAGGTCGTCTGCACCCCGCATGCGTAAAGTTGGCCATTCAATAAGAAAATTCCAGGGGGATTTAATAATAACAATAGGCGGCGACGGGACTTTTTTGTGGACAGCACACAAGGCGAATGTTCCTATACTGCCTGTCAGGATTGAAGGTTACGGGTTTCTCTGCACTGCAGATTTCAAGGAGCTCCTGGAAAACATAACAAACCTGCTCAAGGGCGATTTCAAGATTATTGAGAGGAGCAGGCTAAGATGCTACAAAATGCCCACAACTAAACTGGAGAAATACATCGGGAAGATACGGCATAGAGAATATCCGCCAGCTGTAAACGAAATTACATTTGCAAGAAAGAGGCCTTCAAAGATACTGAATATATCATTCAAGATAGATGATACTGTTTTTGAGTGCGTGGGCGATGGCGTGATGTTCTCAACGCCTGCAGGCTCAACTGCGTACCACGCTTCTGCGGGCGGGGCGATCATCGACCCGAAGCTTCCTGTCATCGGCATTGTTCCGCTTTATCCTTTTTATTCAAAGGCAAAACCGATGGTCGTCCCGGTAGACAAAAAAATAGAAGTGGAGATCAAGACAGGCGATTGCGCACTTGTGATAGACGGGCATGGAGGGGATTATGTCAAGGCAGGCAAAAAGTTTATTCTGGAAAAGGCCAAGCCGGTAAAAGTAATATTTTTCAAGGAGAAGAATTTTTACCACAAGGTGAGGAAAGAGCTGCTGAGATGATTT
>CAYJMB010000035.1:0-7083 GCA_964371455.1 uncultured archaeon
GCCTGTGGCTCTGCAACTGAAGCCCGCGGATTTATCCGCGGGAGGAGGTCACTTTCCTTTAATTCCTTCATGAATGCGTCTTTCTCGTCAAAGAACTTTTTCTTGAAGTTCTCAAGCGAAGAAATTAGGTCAAAAACAGCATCGCTAATAGCTTTTGGAAGGCTTTTCAGGCGCATGATCATGGCACAGCCGATAACCAGAAAACCTATTAATTCTATCTTTACCACATTTTATCCATGGAAAAGCACATTCTGGGCGCTGCGGTCTTTTCAATGATTTTTATTGCCGGCACAGCATTTGCACTTTCAGACCTGCAGATCACAAATCTGGAGTATTCTGCAAATACCAACAGGCTTGTGGCTACGCTGCAGAACAAGGGAGATGATGAGGCAGCTGATGTGCTTGTCTATTTTTATGAACAGGACAAAAAAATAGGCGAAGCTGTGCAAGGGGAAAAAATACCAGCAGGCCAAAGCTTTTCTGTTTACATAGATTATGCGCTTGCAGGAGGAGAGCATAAATTACAGGCGATGGCTGACCCATTAAATACGATAGAAGAATCCAACGAAGCTAATAATGAAAGAACAGTTAATTTAATAATTTCTGAGAATGCAACCAAGAGTGTGGTGCCTTATACAAGAGAAGAACTGGCCAGGCAACAGACCCTTGCTTCCCTGAAAAGTCTGGGATTTTATACAGGCATTCTCGTGATTGTGCTGGCATTTCTTGCGCTTTTCTTTACAAAGATAAAGCACGCAAGTTTGCATAGAGCGGCAGGGCAGGAAATAAGCATGCGCCAAGAAGAATATAAGGAGGCAAAAGGCAAAAGCATCTTTTCCAGAATAAGGCTTCCAAAAAGAACAACGCATGAGCATGATGAATTACAAACAGCAGGAACTGAAGCAGAGCCAAAACCAGCAGCAGAAGAAAGCCTGATGAAAATAGCGGATGTAGCAAGGCAGCCTGCCGGGACTGCGGTCAGGTTCAGGGCGCGGCTGAAGTACCAGGACAAAATAGGAAAAGACTATGCTTATTTTTTGAGCGATGACAGCGAGCATATAATAGGATTTTCAAAGAGCAACATAGACAAGAAAGAAGCCGTTGTGCAGGGCTTTACGGAACATCTTCTGGGCGACAACACTGCTGTAATGATAGAGCGGGCAGAAGAACTGTAATGCAGCCTAATTCTCGTAAGAATGTATCATCCTCAGTAAGGAAACGTTTAAATATTCCTTACTTCTAAATAAAAAGTAAGGAGGGTGTTCATATGGAAGAGATAAAATTAACAAGCAAGGGCCAGGTTACACTGCCCAAAAAAGTGAGAAAATCCCTTGGCGTGGCACAAGGCGACAAACTAGTGCTAATTGAAAGGGATGGCGAATGGGTGATCAAGCCGAAGATAAAAAACCCGATGAAAAGGCTTATGGAAATCCGGGAAGAAATAAAGAAAGAAGGCAGACTATTTACAGAAGAAGACATCAGAAAGATGATAAAAGAAAGCAAAAAAGAATGGAGCAAATTCCAATGATATTTGTTGACACATGGGTATGGCTAGAATTCTTCCAGGACGGCAAAAAAAGGGACGAGTGCAAAGATATCTTACTATCCAATGAAAATATTGTCATAGACCCGCTTGTACTCATGGAGATCAAGCACAAAACAGCAAAGAGATTTGGCATTACAAAAAGCGAGGATATTCTACTGACAATAGAGAGTTTTAAAAACGTCAAAATAATCCCTTTATTTTCCAAAACTGCAACATTTGCTGCAGATCTGCGATTAAAACATTATGGCCCATTGCTTTCTTATGCTGACTGCGTTCATCTTGCAATAGCTATCAGCACAAAATGCAAGAGATTGTATTCAGGAGACCCGGATTTCAAAAATATCAAAGAGCTAGAAGTTGTGATTGTATGAAAGGACACCGGATTTTGATAGTGCTGATAGTATTGTGCATTGTTCTGTCAGCGGGTGCTGCGATGGCTCTGGGCACTATATTCGGCAGGTCTGTTACCATGAACCTGGCATTTGCCATAGGCTCCAACAAATCCACTGACGTCCTGCAGTCGTCAGCTGATTATTCATCAAGCCACAACGCACTTAATGGCACTGTTGCGGGCATAGCTGCCAGCGGGTCGCAGACTTTTAACGGCACTACGAACGGCTCCTACTCCCCAGCAGCCAATCTCATCACTGTCACGCAGTCTGCAACCAATAACAAATTCCTGCTTGTGCTGAGCAACGGCACCGGCTCGGAGATATCAGGGAAAATAGCATTACTGGGAAACGGGAAAATTCTGGCGAATATTTTCGGCGTCATGACACGCATCTCGCCGGCAAAATATCCGCTCTACATCATCGCAGAGTACGATGATATAGACATAGGGAACAGCACCACATTTTCAGGATCAACAGGACTTGTGATGAGAAATTACGGCCCTACATCCAATGGCCAGGCAAATATAACAATTGACAGGACTGCATAGCAGGTGAAACAATGATGGATGGAACAAAAGGCAAAGATGTCAGGGAACCAGACAAAGGCCAGGCGACACTGATAAGCCATGCTGTGCTTGTGGGCATTTCTGTGTTTCTTGTGCTTGTTGTTGTGACCACATTCAATAATATCCGGGAGGACTATCAGGATTTCATAGCGGCCAATGAGCTTGAGCAATCGTGCTATGCGCTGAAGAGCTCCATGGAAAAAGTTTACAATGATGCCGACTACCTGTCACCCACGAACACGACATACGGCAGGGTAAGGATTGTCCTGCCTGAGAAAATCGCTGACCTCAAGTACAGGACAAAGATTGAAAACAAGACCCTGTATCTAGAAACGCTGGCGCCGCCGCTCATAAATGTCTCGTGCAAAGTGGGGCTTAATGTGGGCTATTCCGGATTCACGACAGGCGGGGTCACAGAGGTAAGCTACAACGAATACAGCAACGGGACACGGCAGATACTGCTGGAGAAGGTCGGGTAAATGGTGGCAAGATATTTATGTCACATTCAGGGGATTTAATGACAAGAAGACAGCATAAAAAGGGATTCACGCAGACTGACTACATAGTTGCAGTAAGCATGTTCATCATAACTTTTGGCCTTGCTGTTTTGTATATGACAAATTATCTTAACGGGCTCAGAGACACTTCAAAGCTCACGGCTATTACAAACAACGCGTTGTCCCTGACTTTTCTGGCAGATGTCAACGAAACACCCACAGGGTGGCCAGAGCTTCCTGTGAATTCATCTGCAGCACTGCTCATGCACTTCAGCGGAAATTCCACAGCAGTCGCGGATTCATCAGCCAGCGGCAACAACGGAACAACAAATGGCGGAGTGCTTTATAATTTAAGCGGAAAGTTTGGCTCATCTTATGCATTTGACTCCATTGATGACTACATAAACATATCTGACGGCACAGGCAGCAGCTTTGACATAACGAATTCCCTGACGCTGGAAGCATGGGTGTGGCCCATAAACAGCACGCAGACCCAGATGATCATCTCAAAAGACAGCAGCGCTGCGGGCGCTTACTTTCTTGCACTAAGCGGGAACAGGGTGTATTTTGCGTTTTATAACAGCACAACACTTTTTGAGAATCTGGGAAGCACTACTATTCCTGCCAATGCATTTACCCATGTGGCTGCCACATACAACGGAACACATTCCAGAACTTATGTCAATGGCACGCTGGATTTCACAAATACGACTACTGGCCAGACAATAAATGTAAACAATGACGAGGTGCAGATAGGCACGCGGGCGAAATCGCCCAGAAGCTTTTTCAACGGCTCAATAGACGAGGCTGCGGTGTACAATGTCGCATTCTCTGCTGCAGATATCCTCAATCATTCCGTGCCGGAGCGCAGGCTGGAAAAGATCGGGCTGAAGTCAAAAGTCTACAGGTTTGTGATTAAAGTGAACAACTCTTTTGTTTACTGGTACAACCAGAGCGCAGCGCATGGCACGCTCACAAATGAGATCGTGTCTGTAAACCTTGCCAACATACTCAAGACATACAACATCAATTCTGTGACTGTGTATGACAGCAGCAACAACACTGTCACGTACCAGCAGAGCGGAAATAATATTTCTTTTGTTGTAGCGAGCATCGCCGCTAATGTCACGAGCTGGTACACTGTGTACGTGGATGATGATGGCATATTTGCCAATGTTTCCAAGACAGTCACAGGGACGGATAACATGAGCGAGACGGTTGTTCCGCCAGAGGAGATATTTGTCCTGGACAACCTCAAGCTGCAGAACCTCAATGCGAGCAATTATACGTACGTGAAAAACGCAACAGGCATTGAGAATTTCCGCATAAGACTGTACGATACGAACACAACTTCAAACTACATAGTTTTCGGCGACACGGTGCCGCGACGGGGAGATGTCGTTGCTCTGCAGAGGTACTTCATTTACCAGAACAGCACAGGGGGCATAAGGCCGGGCAGGCTGACGATACAGACATGGTTGGGATAGTATAGTAAGTGATAAAAATGGCGATCATGAGCGGCGGGCAGCAAAGAAGAAAGAAAACAGGGGCAGCTGCTACCAGAGAAAGAGGGCACAAAGGGGCTATTTACACGCTTGAAGCGTTGCTGGTGATAGGGGTTGTGTTCTTTGTTCTTGCTTACTTGTTCAGGTTTTCGCCGCCCACGTCGCAAACGGACCTGCCGCTCATCAAGAGACAGGGATTTGAGGCGCTGGAGTATATGGACCAGTACTATGACCTGAAAAAGCTCGTTTCAGACGGCAATGAGGCGCCTATAGAAGCTACTCTGAATACGCTGTTGCCAGCAAGCATAAAATTTGAGACAGAGATATGCACGAATCCCTGCAATGCAGTTGGGGTGTCAACAAAAAAATCTGTTGTTGCTGTGGATTACTATGTCATGACATACAGGGACCAGTACGTGGGCAAGAAGCTGAGGTTATGGTTATGGAGATGATGAAAGGGCAGCTGTTTATTATCGCAATGATATTCATTGTCATTGCCATAGTCCTGATCAGGAACATGGTGGGCACTTTTGAGCTGACAGAAGAAAACAGGTTCCAGGGCACGAGGCTTATAGAAAAGAACCTCAGAAATATCCAGAACGAATTCCGAAATATTGCCTCTCTAGCAGCGTTGCAGGCTAATGCGAATGCGAGCGGAAATGACTATCTTCGGAATTTCTCCCTGCAGCTGCGCGATGATCTGGATGTCAGCATCATGTATGTCTACATTGTTGCAAACGGGACAAACCAGAACTATTCTGTAACTGTTGGAAATTTCCTGAAAGACAGGATGAATGTCACGTTCAATGCCACAAACAGCACGCCTGCGAACAGCGTTTACATTGCTGAGGACAAGCAGAATATCAGCACGTCATATAACATAACAGGCAACGGCACAATAAGCGTCAATGTCAGTTACACTTCACAGAACCAGGATACCGCAGAAAAGTTCAACATAACAGACAACACGAAGAACAATATTATCCTGTTCACGGATATAACAGTACGAAGCAATGAGTTTTTCGTGAGAGGGAAGAACATATACAACTGGTCATGGCCAATTTGATTACAGAGTACAAGCAAGGAAGTGAGTTTTGACATGCCAAATATGATAGTCGGGTTTATAATGGTATTTGCGATAGCAATAGGGGCTATGTTCCTTGTGTTAAACCTTGGGAAGCCTGTCATTGACACTGCAAAAGGCAGCTCTGAAATAAAAAATGCAGAGATTATTATGAGGCTCGTAGACAACTACATGCGGGAAGTGGCGCGGGAGGGCAACGGCTCTGTCAGGAAGTACGCCTTCGCAGCGCCGAAAAGATTTGAGATCCTGAAAGGCGAGGATGCAGTGGTCTTTGAAGGCGAAACACCATCAGCGCTTTTTGACTTTAACACCAGGACAAAGAAAGAAAACCTTCTTTACATCACAGGCAATGACGTGGGCTGCAGCGAGGCTGATGGCAATTCTGACAGCGCCACAGACCTGATACTGGAGAACGGCTATGTGAGGTTTGTGCTGAACAGGACAGCCAGGGCAAGCCCTTTCTCAAACATAGACACCAACTATGCTATGCTAAACATTACAATGAAGACCACAGGCGTGTCCATACAGCCTGTCAACTCTTCCATATATATCGATGACAACTCATCGTCAAGCTACGGGAACGGCTACAGCGAGCTCCTCCGTACAGGAACGAACCTGCCTTTCTGCACAGCGCACTTTTTTGTCAATGCATCTGCAGTGGACTACGACGTTTACTACAGGCTGTATGCTGGCGCGGATTTTCTTACAGTCTATGTGAGAAACATCGTCTGATTTTTTGCTAGCACACACATCATTGAAAATTTCTTTGCAAAAAAAGAGGGGTTTTTCCTCCTAAGGGCAGCTAGTCTTGGCAAAACCACCCAATCAAAACTTTTATATACTGCTTCCTGACATATAGAAATAGTGATTTAATGAAAGGTATTTCGCCGCTTATAGCAGCTGTCCTGCTTATTGCATTCACTGTCGCCATCGCGACGCTTATCGCAGGATGGTTTTCTACGCTGACAAGAACGACAACAGCCACTGTGACAAATAAGACATCCCTTGCAGTGGATTGCTCCCAGGCGAGCATCAACATCAGGGAAGTTTTTGTAAAGGCTAGTTCCGGCTCTGCAATTGTACGGGCATTAGTGGAAAACAACGGGTACATGGATGACATGAACATAACAAGCGCGTTTGCGTACAACAACACAGGACAGGCAACACCAGGAGCTGGCATACCTATAACGGACTTTGACCGCGGCGAGAATATAGTAATAAACTTTACTTCTATGACCATAGCGACATGCCCTACCAATTTTGACAGGGTTATTGTCACAACTGATTGCGGCGGCGTTTCTGACACATTCACAGGAACACCGCGATGCGAGGCGTGAATACCCTGCATTTTTAGTTTCGCTTTTGCTGACAATGCAATAGAACTTTTTCTCAAACAATAGCCCTCAACAATGACGTATACGTAATGAGATTTATCGTATACGGCTTGTGCTGAAAGTGAACTACCCCCAGCTGTCGCAAGGGGCTTCCTGCTT